>DATNMZ010000517.1:0-3916 GCA_035602095.1 Thermoanaerobaculia bacterium | reverse complement strand
CCGAATCGACCGCGAGTGCACTGACGAGGTCCGCGATCTCCGCCGCCTCTGGAGCGGACGACCCGGTGCCGGGTTCCGCCGTCGGGGGACGGGCCTCGGCCGACTCGGCCGACTCGGTCGACGTGGGTTCGGCGTTCTTTTCTTCGGCTTTCGCGGCGGCCGGCTCCGCCTTTCGAGCCTCGCGCGCGGGCGGCGCGGGCGCTCGCGGGCGCACGGCGGCGCGGACGGTCGGGGGACCGGCGGGGAGGACGGGCAGACGGAGCTCCACCCAGCTCGTGGCCCCATCGGTGCTCTTGAAGACTCCGCCATCCGTCCCCGCATAAAGCGTCGCGGGAGATGCGGAATCCACGGCCAGCGCCGTCACGAAGAGGCGCGTCAGACCGGCGTTCACCGGTTTCCAGCTCGAGCCGGCGTCGGTGCTCTTGAAGATCCCGCTGGCGGTTCCCGCATAGAGCGTCGCCGGAGAGACCGGATCCACGGCGAGCGCCAGCGCGAACCGGCTGGCGAGACCCTGGTTGATCGGGACCCAGTGCGTCCCGCCGTCCCTCGTCTTGAAAATGCCTTCGACCGTCTGCGCGTAGAGAGTCCCGGGCGACTTCGGCTCGGCGGCCAGGGAGAGGACCAGCGAGCTCGCGAGACCGCCGTTCGCGGCTTGCCAGCTCGAGCCCCCGTCCGAGCTCTTGAAGACGCCGCCTCCGTTCGTGCCCGCGTAGACGACCCCCGATGCTCCCCGATCCAGGACGATCGAGGTCACGAACAGGTTCGTCAGTCCGCGGTTGGCTGCGGTCCACGTCTTTCCCGCGTCCGCGCTCTTGAAGATTCCGCCTCCCGTGCCGGCGTATACGACCGCGGGCGAGGCTGCATCGACGGCGAGCGCACCGACGAAGAGTCCCTCGAGCTCCTTGTGGAAGCTCGTCCGGCCCCCCGGGCCGCCGATCGCTTTCCACAGACCGCTCCCCGTCCCGGCATAAAGGCCCGACGGAGAGGAAGGATCCCGCGCGAGCGCCCCGACGAAGACCTTGTGAAGACCGAGACCGACCCAGGTCGCGCCGCCGTCGGTGCTCTTGAAGACCCCGTTGCCGGTCCCGGCGTAGAGCGTCTTCGAATCGGTCGGATCGATCTCCACGGCGGAGACGATCCGACCGTACGGTCCCGGGGAGGCCGGCTGGACCGGCGCCACGGAGTCGGGGGGGCGGGCAAGCGACCCGACCGCGGTCAGGACGAGAACCGCGCCGGCCGCGCCGGTTCGGACGCGATACCGGAGGCGAGATAGACCTGTTCGAAACATCGGTTCCAGCGTACCAACGAATTGCGATGGAGGCGAAGCGGTTGGGGAGGTTGGGTCACCGGTATTGAGCCGGTATCGGGGTCTGATCTTTATTATACACTAACCAGACCGCTCAGTCGCTCGCGACAAGCTCAGGTCCTTCCGAGCTTCCACTTGAGATACTCGCCGACCAGGATCGAGGCTGGATAGAGCACTTCCTCCTCCATTTGGGCGTGAAGAATGAGCTTTTGCGCGAACTGGGCGTACCCGGCGTGCTTTTCGGTGGTGGCTGCCCGGAGCAGATTCTGAAGAGCCTTGACGATGTGCCTGTGATCATCGAGCATGCGTGGCATCTCCGCCTTGAGCCGCGCCGCAGTGTCGATCAACGGCGCCATGTCGGACGTGATCTCGCCTCGCGCGAGGCGTGGCAGGACGGAGAGAGGCGGGAGGCCGAACTCCTCCTCGAGGACGACGTGCGGAAGGAGCACTTTGACGACGGCCTTCGCGGCCGATCCCGTCTCTCCGCCGAGCTTCGTGGCTTTCCAGATCTCCTTGTAGAGCTCTTCATGTTCCCCCTGCAAGACGTGAGGAAGCTGGGGTTTGACCATGTTCCTTCTCTCTCGGATTGAGCCGGTCGTCGAGACCGGCGGCTCAGAACAGGTGCCCTCTCCTTAAGTCCTGAAAGACCTTGACCGTGAAGAACAGGAAGGCCACCGCCAGGAGCGGCTGCGCGACGAACATGAAGAGGACGAAAGTGTAGGGAGTCTCCCGAATCAGGAGCGGAAGGCACGTCGCCGTTCCCAGGAGAGCCGCCAGGATCGAAGCCCGGACCAGCAAAGACCGCGGATTCTGGCCGGAACTCATCGGGACGCTCGCGTCTCCGGCGCCGGGTGCGCCGGACCGTGGCAATCGATGCAGGACGTCTTTCCGGAAAACATCGCGGGGAGATCCTCTTTCGGATGCTTCGCGGGATCCAGGAACTTCTGCGACGTGCCGTGGCAGTTCAGACATCGCAGGTTGGAATACGGGTTGTTGATCCGAATCGGCATCGTGTAACGCCCGGTCGTATACCGGTAGATGTGACCGAGCCCCTCCCACTTCGCGTGCACAGTCCCGAACATTCCGTAATCGCTGTGGCAGGTGTAGCAGTGATTCTCCTGGATGTATCGGTTCTTGAAATGGACCGCCGCGAGCGTGTCGCTCTTCGGATTCCGGAGATCGTTCACGAACGGCGTCATCACGTGACAGGCGCCGCACGCTTCTACCTTCTTCGAGGCCTCCAGTCCATGGAAGTACGAGAAGAAGACGACGCCGACCGGAAGAACCGCGATCGCGACGAAGAGGAGCTGCTTCGACGCCGGGCTCTCGCCCGTCCGGCGGTGCGACCGGAATGCGGCGACGAGAATCAGCAGGTCCAGAATTGCGAAACCGATTCCGAGTCCTCGGGCCCACTCCTCTGTGGTGCCGACCCATCCGTGCGGTTTTGGGATGACGCTCTCGGTCCCGGCGGCGAAGGCCGCCGCCGGGACGACGATTGCCGCGAGGCAGAGCGCCGGGAGGAAGAATCTCGATCTCTTCACTTCTTGTCGCCGGGGTAGTCCTTGAGCCATGCCGCGTCGACTTCCTTTGCCGACCGCTTCTCTTTCTCGGCGATCAGCCACTTGCCGCGATCGTTGTGGGTGACCGCGTCCTTCTTGGGAAGCTTCTCGTTATGACAATAGAGGCAGTTCGCCGCCGGGAAGCCGGCCTCCTTCGCCTTCTTCTGGATCGGCAGCGTCGCCGACGAAGTCCCGGAGAGAAGCATCCAGGCGCCGAGGAAAAGCGACATCGTGGCCATCGCGAGATTCGAGCTCGATTTCTGCATCGGACCTCCTGTTCGGTAGGGTATCGGAAAGACGCGCTGCCTTCGCTGCGGCTCTTCGTTCATTGGTGCCACCGGACGAAAAGACCGTATCGGTTCGCGTTGAAGTTGCCGAGATTGAGCTGATCCGTCGCGCGTTCGGAGTACTTGTCGCGCGACCACTCGGCGATGCCGGAGAATTTGGGCGTGACCGGGACTTCGGCCCGGACGCGGGCACGATCGACCACGAACGGAAAGATCCCCTGGTTCTTGAATCGTCCGTAGCCCCCGTGAAGGAGGATCCGGGCGGTCGACACTTCGAACGAGGCTTCGAGAGACGTCCCATCTTCCCGGTGCACGGACTCCTGGATGCCGAAATCCTGCGGCTTCCGGATCGAGGTCGTGTTGTCGGCCCGATACTTCGTCGCGGAGACCCGCAGGTTCAGGAGCTTCATCGGATGGACGTCGAGATCTCCGCCGTACTGCCGGATTCGGCCGTCTGAGGCGATCCCCGAGTCGTCGTTCGAGATGTCGATCTGTTCCGCGGTCGCCGAAACGCGGAGGAGCTCCTTCCAACCCCAGGAGGCGCGGAGCCGGTATCGATCCCGGTCCCGAAAATCCGTGCGCACCACCGTCTGATCGGCGCGTTCGTTGCGGTAGTCGGCGCCCGCGGTGACTCCGGAGGCCGAGAAGTTCGCACCGACGTGGAACGCCTTGATTCGGCGGCGGAAGTCGCCCCCCTGTCCCCCGGGCACCACGATCTCGGACGGGTCCGCGCTGATCGAGAGGTCCTGATTCGTCTGAGAATA
>DATNMZ010000516.1:0-3208 GCA_035602095.1 Thermoanaerobaculia bacterium | reverse complement strand
TAACACGTCCGGGTGCGCCTTCTCGATTTCGTCGAACAGAAGGACGGAGTAAGGCCGCCGGCGAACCGCCTCGGTCAGGCGGCCCCCCTCCTCGTAGCCGACGTAACCGGGCGGCGCGCCGATCATCCGCGCGACGGAATGCTTCTCCATGTACTCGGACATGTCGAGGCGGATCAGCGCGTGTTCGTCGTCGAAGAGAAACTCCGCGAGCGCGCGGGCGAGCTCGGTCTTGCCGACGCCGGTGGGCCCGACGAAGATGAAGGATCCGATCGGCCGGTTCGGGTCGGAGAGCCCGGCGCGGGAACGCCGGACGGCGTCGGAAACCGCCGTGATGGCCTCCCTCTGGCCGATCACGCGCTGGCCGATCCGGTTCTCCATTTCGAGAAGCTTCTGGGTTTCTTTCTCCAGCATCTTCGTCACGGGGACGCCCGTCCAGCGCGACACGACGAGGGCGATGTCCTCCTCGGTGACCTCCTCGCGCAGCATCGGCCCGCCCTTCTGGAGCTCCGCGAGGCGGGCGTTCTGCGCCGCGACCTCCTGCTCGAGCTGGGGGAGCCGGCCATACCGGAGCTCGGCCGCCTTCTGCAGGTTGCCCTCGCGTTCCGCCTCGCCCGCTTCCTGCCGGGTGCGCTCGATCGCCTCCTTCGTCTGCCCGATCTTCTGGATGACCTCCTTCTCGGCCGACCACTTCGCCCGCAGCCGCGTCGAGGTCTCGCGCTGCTCGGCGAGCTCTTTCTCCAGCTCCCGGAGGCGCTCTTTCGCCTCTTTCGTCTTCTCCTTCGAGAGCGCCCGCTTTTCGATCTCGAGTGACACGATCCGGCGCTCGACCTGGTCGATCTCCGTGGGCAGCGAATCGATCTCGGTGCGGAGGCGCGCGGCGGCTTCGTCCACGAGGTCGATAGCTTTGTCCGGCAGGAACCGGTCGGTGATGTAGCGGT
The DNA here is from genome assembly GCA_035602095.1 of Thermoanaerobaculia bacterium. Taxonomy (GTDB): domain Bacteria; phylum Acidobacteriota; class Thermoanaerobaculia; order UBA5066; family Gp7-AA6; genus JALYUA01. The sequence goes on along the minus strand of DATNMZ010000516.1, from coordinate 2,270 downwards.
GCGAGAGACGGGCGGCCGCAACCAGGGCGGAGTCCCGAATTCGCACGCCGTGGTGCACTTCGTAGCGCTCCTGCAATCCGCGCAGGATCGAGATCGTGTCCTCGACGGACGGCTCCTCCACGAAGACCGGCTGAAACCGCCGTTCGAGCGCCGCGTCCTTCTCGATGTACTTCTGATATTCGGCGAGCGTCGTCGCGCCGATCGCCCGAAGCTCGCCGCGAGCGAGGGCGGGCTTCAGCATGTTGGAGGCATCCATCGATCCCTCCGCCGCGCCGGCGCCCACCAGCGTGTGAAGCTCGTCGATGAACAGGATGACGGTTCCCTGCGCCTCTTCGATCTCCTTCAAGACGGCCTTCAGGCGGTCCTCGAACTCTCCGCGGTACTTGGCACCCGCGATCATCGACCCGAGGTCGAGCGCGACGACGCGCTTGTTCTTCAAGCCTTCCGGCACGTCGCCCATGTGAATACGCCGCGCCAGGCCCTCGACGATCGCGGTTTTTCCGACGCCAGGCTCGCCGATCAAGACCGGGTTGTTCTTCGTGCGGCGAGAGAGGACCTGGACGACGCGCCGGATCTCCTCGTCGCGTCCGATGACCGGATCGATCTTTCCGCGCCGGGCGAGGTCGGTCAGGTCGCGCGTGTAGCGCTTGAGCGCCTGGTACTTGTCTTCCGGGTTGGGGTCGGTAATGCGGGACGAGCCGCGGACCTCTTTGAGCGCCTTCAACAGGGAGTCCTTCTTCGCGCCCGCCTTCGTCAGGAGGCGGGACGCCTCTCCGGCATCCGGCTCGGAAAGAGCGACGAGAAGGTGTTCGGTCGAGACGTATTCGTCCCCGAATTCGCGCGCGATCTCGAAGGCTCGGTCGAAGACCCGGGTCAGCTCCCGGGAGGGAGCCGCGTCGGCGGAAGCGCCGCCGACGCGAGGACGCCGCTCGAGCTCCGCCTCGACGGAGCGCGCGAGCGCGCCGGGTTCGACGCCCAACTTCTGCAGGATCGGAACGACGACGCCCTCGCTCTGGGAAAGAAGCGCGGCGAGCAGATGCTCGCCCGTCAGCTCCGCGCTCCCGCGAGCCCGTGCGTCTCTCTGCGCTTCCGCGATGGCTTCCTGAGCCTTGATGGTCAATTGGTCAAATCGCATCTCTCTCCGTCTTTCTCCGGGCCCCCTCCGGCCGGCTCTGCAGGGACCGGATCTTAGGATATGAGCTTCGAAATGTCAATTACTGACGAAAAAAACTTGAGCCGCCGACGCTAAAGGCATGCTTGGACCTAAACCATTGAGGCACAACTACTTCTGAACGGTGCGAACTGGATCCGGGAGGCCGGCCTCGCGAAAACCCTTCTCTCGAAGCAGGCAAGAGTCGCAGCCGCCGCAGGGAATTCCGGCTGCGTCCGGGTCGTAACAGGAGCTCGTCAGCGTGAAATCGAGCCCCAGGTCGGCCGCACGGCGGACGATCTGCGCCTTGGTCATCGCGAGCAGCGGCGCGCGGACCCTAAAGCCGCGCCCTTCCACTCCGGCGCGGGTCGCGAGATTGGCCATCCGCTCGAAGGCCTCGAGAAACTCGGGCCGGCAATCCGGGTAGCCCGAGTAGTCGAGCGCGTTGGCTCCGAGGAAAATCTCAGGGGCATCGAGTGTCTCCGCCCAGGCGAGAGCGTGCGCGAGAAACAGCGTGTTGCGGGCAGGCACGTACGTGACGGGGATCCGTTCCCGGCCCAGGCTCTGCCGCGGTACGCCTTGCGACCGATCCGTCAGCGCGGAAGACTGCGGCGCGGGCAGGTCGAGCTTCGACACGCGGTGCTCGCGAACCCCGTACCGCGCGGCGAGCGCCCGCGCGCGATCGATCTCGATCGCGTGCCGCTGGCCGTAATCGAACGAGAGGGCGAACACTTCGCGCCCTTCGCTCCGGGCGATGAGCAGGCAGGTCGCGGAGTCGAGTCCGCCGGAGAGGAGGAGGACGGCCCGGGAGTTGTCAGTCATTGGCTGTCAGCTGTCAGCTCTCAGCATCGGTTTTCGATCCGACACAGCCGACATCTGACACCCCTCCCTCAGTTTTCCGCTGGGAGTCTCAGGACTCAATGTCTGACCACTAAGCGTTTGGCGCCATCCCTGATCCTGCGTGTTTGTTCGCCACATGCTTTCCATTCGCACGGCCGGAAACCGACAGCTGACAGCTGAGAGCCGACAGCTATCTCCCCGGCACATCCCCCCACAGCAGCTTGTGCAACTGCAGCCCCAGGCGGATGCTCCTTCCGCTGTCCCGCACCCACCCGGCGAG
>DATNMZ010000515.1:0-3445 GCA_035602095.1 Thermoanaerobaculia bacterium | reverse complement strand
AAAGCGCCCCCCGGGTTTCGTCTGCTCCCCAAAGCGGCCCCCCAGCAAAGTCGCGTCCGCGCCGCCGCGCCGCCCGGCCCGCTACCCAGGAGGCGGCCGCGACGGCGGCCGCCCCGATGAGCAGTGTCCTCCGCTCGAAGGGGACGCCCGGAAGAAGGGTCAGGGCCCACGCGGCCCAGGCCACGAGAGCGAGGCCGACCGGCCGGCACAGCAGCGCCGCGTCGCGGCGGTTCTGGAACGCGGCCCGCAGAAGAGGAGCCGCGGCGAGCCCGAGAAGCTCGACCACCGCGCCCCAGAGGGCGATTTCGCGCATCTCGAAAGAGTGTAACCGCTCTAAAGCGCGCGGGCGTTCGAGATGAAAGAATCGGCCGACGCCGGTCGAATCCGGGGCACCGGGATTGCACGGAGAAACGCGATGGGCCTGGATGAGTATCGCAAGAAGCGCCGCTTCGGAATCACGCGCGAGCCGTCCGGAAAGGGCAAGGCCGCGCCGGCGAAGAAGCGGACCCGGGCGCTCGCGTATGTCATCCAGAAGCACCGCGCCACCCAGCTCCACTACGACTTCCGGCTGGAGTGGAACGGGGTCCTGCTGTCGTGGGCGGTCCCGAAGGGGCCCTCGCTCGATCCCTCGGTCAAGCGGATGGCCATGCCGACGGAGGACCACCCGCTCGAGTATGCGAAGTTCGAGGGGATCATTCCGGAGGGCGAGTACGGCGGCGGCACCGTGATGATCTGGGACAACGGAACGTGGACTCCCGAGGTCGAGGACGTGGACGCCGCGCTGAAGAAGGGGGACCTCAAGTTCTCACTCCAGGGGAAGAAGCTTCGAGGCTCCTGGGTCCTCGTGCGGATGCGGCCGCGCGGAGGAGAGAGCCGCCCGGGGTGGCTCCTCATCAAGCACCGCGACGAGTTCGCCAGCACCCGCGACATCACGGAAGAGGAGCCGCGCTCCGTGATCTCGAATCGCATCCTGGTCGAGATTGCGCGCGACGAGGGCGGCGATCTCGAGAAGGCGGCGACGGGCGATCCGCCGGCGCTCCTCCGCAAGCTCGCGAAGAATCCGAAGCTCTTGACGCCCGCGAAGCGCGGCCGGGGAAAGTCCGTCTGGCACTCGAACCGGGCGTCCTGACGCCGTGAAGAGCGCCCTCCGGAAAGCGCGGCCCGCGCGCATGCCGGCGCGTAAGAAGGAGGCGGCGCCGCGCGTGCCGTTCCGCGCGCGGCCCATGCTCGCGACGCTCGTGCCCGAGCCCTTTCACCGGCCCGGCTGGGTGTACGAAGAAAAATACGACGGCTATCGGATCCTCGCCTACAAGGAGGGGGATCGGGTCCTGCTCTCTTCGCGCAACGCGAAGGACCGCACGGAGTCCTTTTCCGACGTCGCGGCCGCGATCGCGACCCTGCCCGACGAGACGCTCCTCCTGGACGGAGAGGTCGTCGCCTTCGACCGGAATCTCGTATCGCGGTTTCAACTGCTGCAACAGGGCGAGGCGGCGCAGGTCTTCGCCGTCTTCGATTGCCTGTACCGGGACGGCGCCGATCTCCGGCAGCAGCCGCTGCCGGTCCGCCGCGCGGCTCTGGAGGAGGCGATCGGGCGGACGGACCGCCTGTTTCCGTCGCGGCGCCTCTCGGGCGACGGCCGCAAGGCCTTCGAGACGGCGGTCCGGAAGGGGTGGGAGGGGATCGTCGCGAAAGATCCGGCCGCGCCGTACGTCGAGGGGCGCAGCACGTTCTGGCTCAAGGTGAAGGCCCACCAGCAGGAGGAGTTCGTGATCGGCGGCTACACGCCTCCCGCCGGCTCCCGGACCCACTTCGGCGCGCTTCTCCTCGGCGCGTACCGCGGCAGGGAGCTGCGGTACGTGGGAAAGGTCGGAACGGGATACACGCAGAAGCTCCTGGCCTCCCTTCACCGGGCCTTCCAGCCGCTCGTCCGAGCAGGTTCGCCCTTCGCCGTTTCGCCGCGGGAGAAGGGCGCCGTGTGGCTGAAGCCGAAGCTCGTCGCCCAGGTGGCGTTCCAGGAGTGGACGGCCGACGGCAAGCTGCGCCAACCGGTCTTCCTCGGGCTCCGCGACGACAAGAAGGCCGAGGACTGCCGGCTGCCCGAAGAGATCCCGTGAAGAAGATCCGTCGGGAAACGGGAGACGGGAAACGGGAAACGAAAGACCGGAGCGAAACGACGGCTGGCGGGAGAGCCGGAAAGCGCGTTGCCGCCTCCACTTCCGGCAGCCGCGATGGGAAGAGTGGCCGGCCGAATTCCTCGTCTGCGCCCTCGTCCGGGCTGCAGATTTCCAACCCCGACAAGGTCTTCTGGCCGGACGAGGGTTACACGAAGCTCGATCTCATCCGCTTCTACGACGAGACGTTTGAGAGCCTGCGGCCCTGGGTGGAGGACCGGCTGCTGTCGCTCAAACGGTGTCCGAACGGGCTGCTCGGAAACTGCTTCTTCCAGAAGGAGAAGCCGGAAACGATGCCCGCCGACACGCCGACCCACCGGATCGTCCACGAGAACGGCGTCCGCAATTACGTCGTGGGGGGGAAGAAGGAGACTCAGCTCGCGCTCGTGAACCTCGGCTGCATTGCCGTGCACGTCTGGGGCTCGCGCCGGCGGGACCCGCGTAAACCGGATTGGGTCTGCTTCGATCTCGATCCCGACTCGGGGAAGTTCGCCGACGCGGCGCGTGCCGGCCTGAAGGTGAAACAGGCGCTCGACGCGCTGAATCTCGTCTCCTTCCCCAAGACCTCCGGCAAGAAAGGCCTCCACGTCTTCGTGCCGATCGAAGTCGGACCCGACGCCGACGACGCGAAGGAGTTCGCCGAGCGGCTCGGGCAGCGGCTCTCCGCCGCGTATCCGAGGGAGATGACGATGGAGAGCCGGATCGCGGCGCGGAAGGGGCGGGTTTACCTCGATCCCTTCCGCAACGGCTTCGCCCAAACCGTGGTCGCCCCTTACTCGGTCCGCAGGTTTCCGGGTGCGCCCGTCTCGACGCCTCTCGCGTGGGGCGAAGTGGACCCGAAGCTGACGCCTGTCAGTTTCAACATCGGCAATTTCAAGAAGCGGCTGGTGAAGACAGATCCCTGGGCGGCCTTCTGGAAATCGCGTCAGCCCCTGGGGGTGGCCCTGAGCGCTTTGCGCGCGCTCTGAGGAGCGCGAATGAACCGGGAGCCGGGAGCCGGGAAACGAACTGACAACTGACAACCGATAACTGATAACTGACGGCTAACAGCTGATAGCTTTCCCGAAAACGTGGCGCCCCTCGAAAAGACAATCTCCTTCTTTTCCCGCCGCTTCGGGCCCCCGCGGCTGGCCCTGCTCGTGGCCGCGTGGATCCTGGCCCTCGGCGTGTGGGGCACGTTTGCCCGGTCGGTGCTCCCGATCGAGCACCGGCTCGAGTGGGAGATCCCCGTCGAGCTGCGGGCGCCCCTATACGCAAAGTTCGACTCCGGGTGG
>DATNMZ010000514.1:0-9130 GCA_035602095.1 Thermoanaerobaculia bacterium | reverse complement strand
GGATGGCCTGCCGCGAACAGGCGATCGCCTTCTCCGAGTCTCCCATCATCGCGTAGATGTGGGTCAGGTTCCCGTACGCGGATGCGAGAAGCCGCGCCGAGGGAATCTCCGCGGCGATTCGGCAGATCTCCTCGAACGTCTCGACGGCTTCCGGAAGCTGCTCGCTCTCCATGAGCGCCAGGCCCTTCAGGAAGCGGGTCTTCACCTCGTCCTCCCGCATCCCGAGCTTCTGGAAGCTCTCGACGAGATCCGGGGTCAACTCGAGAACAGCATCGAGCTGCCGCTCTTCCAGACGAAGCGCGAGCCGCTGGTACGCGAGCCGCGAGAGATCCGCCGTCGAATTCACGGATGTTCGGAAGGCGGCTTCGGCTCGATCGAACCAGAGGCGCGCCTCCTCCCGGAGAGAAAGGTGGCGGCAAGCCGTGCCGGCCAGCAGCGAGAACTCGCCCAGGAAATAGTCGCGCTCGTCAAAGAGTCCGATGACGCGGGCAGGCGATTTCACGAAGCCGTAGAAGAACTCCGCCTCCTGTCGCGCGGCGGCCGGGGCGCTGTCGAGCAGATCGCGGATCGACGCGCCGAGCGACAGCAGGACGTCCGGCTCTTCCAGGCACAAATCGGCTGCCCTCGAAACCCGCTCCTCCGCGGGGGTCGAGAGCACTCGCTTTGCGCTGAGCTCCCCCTCGTGCAGCGAAACCCGCTGTGGGAAGGCAATGAGTCGACCTGCCATGAGGCCTCGCCAGTCATCTCGGCCGAAGCCGAGAGTAATCTCCGTGGGTTATCTGTTCACCGGCTCTCGTCCAAAGCCCCCAGAAACGGTTCCGATTAAGAGGGAATGATGCCGCCAATCTTGATGACGAACCGGGTGTTTTTCTTCTCGCGCGTCCACGCCGGACGCGAAGAAGCCGGGACGGACTCGGGCGGACGTTCGGGCACGGGGACACGAATCGGGTTCGAGGACATGCTCAACTCCTTTGCGCCTAAATTCCGGGCTCGCCGGGGCAATTTGAATCTTCACTATTGGACCACAAGTGGGAAAAGGGCCTAAAAAGGCCCCTTTTGGCCCTCCCGCCGGGGCGGACCACCCTGTTTTCGAGGGCGTTGCCGCCCTCGGTAGAATCGGCGCGGCGATCTTCCGAGAGGAGCTTCGATGACCCGATTGCGCGCCCCTGGCTTTATCCTGCTGGCCCTCATGATCACGAACGCCTCGCCCGTGAAGAAACCGGCCGGCCAAAAGGCCGCCGCTCCGGGATCGGGCGACGTTTTCCCGTTCGTCGCGGTCGAGAAGACACTCGCAAACGGCTTGAAGGTCATCGTCGTGCCGACCGGGTTTCCGAACATCGTGTCGCTCCAGATCCCGGTTCAAACGGGCTCGCGAAACGAGGTCGAGCCGGGCAAGTCCGGATTCGCGCACTTCTTCGAGCACATGATGTTCCGCGGGACGAAGGCGTATCCGGCGGAGAAGTACCAGGAAATCCTGACCCGAGTCGGCGCCCGGCAGAACGCCTCCACATCCGACGACTTCACTAACTACTACACGACGTTTTCGAAGGAGGACCTCGAGACGATGCTCGAGGTCGAGGCAGACCGTTTTCAGCATCTCGACTACTCGGTCGAAGGTTTCAAGACGGAGGCGCGCGCGATCCTCGGCGAGTACAACAAGAACAGCGCGAACCCGTTCCAGAAGATGGAGGAAGTCCAGCGCGAGAGCGCCTTCACCACACACACGTACCGGCACACGACGATGGGCTACATCCAGGACATCGAGGACATGCCGAACCAGTTCGAGTATTCGAAGACGTTCTTCCAGCGCTGGTACCGTCCCGCCTACACCACCGTGATCGTGGCCGGCGACGTGAATCCGCCCGAGGTTCTCCGCCTCGTGGAGAAATACTGGGGCGGCTGGAAGGGCGGCAAGAACGACGTCGTGATCCCGGCGGAGCCGCCGGCCAACGGCCCCGTGTACGCGCACGTCCCGTGGGGAAGCGCCACGCTTCCGATCGTCTGGGTCGGATTCCACGGTCCCGCCTTCTCGGAGACCGACCCGGACTTTGCCGCCGTGCACATGCTCTTCGACCTGTATTTCGGACCGACTTCGGACCTCTACAAGCGGCTCGTCCAGCAGGAGCAGTCCGTGGACCAGCTCGCGGCGTTCAAGCCGGCGAACGTGGACCCGGAGCTTCCCGTCATCTCGGCGCGCGTCAAGAAGATCGGTGACGTCGTCGCGGTCCGGGACGCGATCTTGAGGACGATGGCGGACGCCAAGGCCTCGCCCGTTTCGGCGGAACGGCTCCGCGAGGCGAAGTCGAACCTCCGGTACTCCTTCGCCCGCACCCTCGACAACACGGACACGATCGCCGCGACGCTCGCCCGCTACGTCCGGTACCGGCGCGACTTCGGGACTCTCAACGCACTTTACCGGCGGTTCTCCACTTTGACTCCCGGCGACCTCCAGGCGGCGGCGAACAAGTACTTCACCGACCAGCGTCTCGTCGTGACGACGCTTTCGAAGGACGCGATGCCCGCCGCCATCGCGACGACGCCCTCGCTCGCGTCGCTCGCTTCCGCCCCCGCCCCGGCCTCGGGCGGGCTGGCGCAGCTTCCCGTCCTCCTCCAGAAGTCGGCTCTGCCTCAGCTCTCGATCAAGCTGCAGTTTCTGGCGGGCTCGGCGCGCGACCCGAAGGGAAAGGAGGGCCTCTCTGCCCTCTCGGCCTCGATGGTCTCCGACGCAGGATCGAAAGCGATGCGGATCGACGAGATTCGGAAGGCCTTCTATCCGATCGCCGGCGGATTCTCCGCTCAGACCGACAAGGAGACGACGACCTTCACGCTCCGCATCCACCGCGACAACTGGAAGCCGTTTCTCGACATCGTGCTCCCGATGCTTCTCGATCCGGGGATGCGCGAGGAGGACTTCCGTCGCGTGCGGGATGGGCAGCGAAACGCGCTTCGCCAGGATCTGCGGTCGGACAACGAGGAGGAGCTCGCGAAGGAGGCGCTGCAGGACGACATCTTCGCGGGAACGCCTTACGGACACCCGGTCCTGGGCACCCTCGCGGGGATCGACGCGATCACTCCGGACGACGTGCGCGCGTTCTGGAAGTCGTTCTACACGCGGGGAAGCCTCACGATCGGGGCCAACGGCGCGGTCCCGGAAGAGCTCCTCGCGCGGATTCAGTCCGAGCTCGCGAATCTTCCCGCCGGCGGCGTTGCGGCCCCGGCCGCTCCCGCGATCGTCGGCCGGCGGCCACAGGGACTCGAGTTTCAGATCATCGAGAAGGACACCCGCGCGACCGCCATCTCCTTCGGCCACCCGATCGAGGTGACGCGCTCGCATCCGGATTTCGCCGCTCTCTCCGTGGCGCGGGCGTGGCTCGGCGAGCACCGGTCGTCGACTTCGCACCTGTACCAGCGCATCCGGGAGGCGCGCGGGATGAACTATGGCGACTACGCTTACATCGAGGCCTTTCCCGGGGGCATGTTCGCCATGCTGCCCAACCCGAACGTCGCCCGCCGGTCGCAGATCTTCGAGGTCTGGATCCGGCCGGTCGTTCCGGTCAACGCCCACATGGCGATCCGAGTCGCGCTCCACGAGCTCCAGAAGCTGATCGATGCCGGAATGTCCGCAGAGGACTTCGAGAAGACACGGGCCTACCTTCGCAAGAACGTCTTCGTCATGACCGCCACCCAGAACCAGCAGCTCGGCTACGCGCTCGACTCGAAGTTCTACGGAACGGGAGAGTTCGCGGCGACCATGCGCGAGAAACTTGCCGCCTTGAAGCTCGAGGACGTCAACTCGGCGATCCGCAAGCACCTCTCCTGGAAGGACCTCTCCTTCGTCGTGGTCACCAAGGACGCGAAGGGCTTCCGGGACAGGCTGCTCGCCGACGAGTTCTCTCCGATCCGATACGACGCCGACAAGCCGAAGGAGCTGCTCGAGGAGGACAAGCTCATCGGCGCGCGCAAGCTCAACGTGAAACCGGAAGCCGCCCGGATCACTCCGGTGGAGGACGTTTTCGCGCGCTGAAACCCGGATGGCCGAGCCGCGCGTCGTCATCGTCGGGTCGGGGTTCGCGGGCCTGGCCGCCGCGCGGGCGCTACGCCGCGTGGCCATCCGACTGACGGTCGTGGACCGGCGCAACCACCACCTCTTCCAGCCTCTCCTCTATCAGGTCGCCTCCGCGGCCCTCTCCCCCGGCGACATCGCGTACCCGATCCGCGCGATCCTCGCGCGCCAGAAGAACACGGAGGTCCTTCTCGCAAACGCGGTCTCGATCGACACGGCCTCGCGTCAGCTCGTGCTCTCCGACGGGCGTCTCCCGTACGACTTTCTCATCGTCGCGACCGGCGCCCGGCATGCCTACTTCGGCCACGACGAGTGGGAGCGGTTCGCTCCCGGTTTGAAGAGTCTGGAGGACGCGCTCGAGATACGGCGGCGGATCCTGCTGGCATTCGAGCGCGCGGAGCGCGAGACCGATCCGGAGCGCCGCCGGAACCTCCTGACGTTCGTCGTCGTCGGCGCCGGACCGACCGGTGTGGAGCTTTCCGCCGCAATCGCGGAGATCTCCCGGGAGGTCCTCGTCGAGGACTTCCGCGCGATCGACCCGCGCGAAGCGAGGATCGTGCTCGTCGAAGCGGGGCCCCGAGTCCTCCCGAATTATTCGGAGGAATCCTCGAGGCATGCGCTCGAGGGGCTTCGCCGGAAAGGCGTCGAAGTGCGACTCGGCGCTGCGGTGAAAGCGATCGACGCCGCCGGAGTGCAGGTCGAGGGTGAGCGCCTCGCCGCCGGAACGGTGCTCTGGGCGGCGGGAGTGGCCGCGTCACCACTCGCCCGGTCTCTCGGCGTGCCGCTCGACCGGGCGGGCCGGGTCCTCGTCCAGCCCGACTTGACAATCCCCGGACATCCGGAGGTTTTCGTCGTGGGAGATCTCGCCGCGTTTCTCCACCAGGGAGGTTCGCTTCTGCCGGGGACCTCCCCCGTCGCCATTCAGGAAGGCCGCCGGGCCGCCGAGAACGTCCGGAGCGCGGTGGAAGGCAAGCCGGCCGGGACTTTCCGATATCGCGACCGCGGGACCATGGCGGTCATCGGGCGGGCCTCCGCGGTGGCGGAAATCCTGGGATTGCACTTTTCGGGAATCGTCGCGTGGCTCGTCTGGTGTTTCGTCCACATATTCTTCCTGATCGGGTTTCGGAACCGCTTCGTCGTGATGTTCGAGTGGGCGTGGGCCTACGTGAGCCACCAGCGCGGCGCGCGACTGATCACGGGAAGGATCGAGGAGAGCCGGCAGAGCGAAGGCGGCTCTCCTTGACCGAAAAGCGCCGGTGTGTAGAATCCCGGCAGCAACCCATCCGGCATGGCGGCGGGAGAGATCCGGGAACCAGATCCCGGCAGCGGTGTCCCTCTTCTCCAGGAGGAATCGCCATGACCCGTTCCCCGAGGATCGCCTGGCTGCCGCGACTCGCTCTTGCCCTCGTGTTGCTGGCCGCCGCGGGGCGCCCCGCCGCCGCGGGAGTCTCCGACTGCGGGCCGTGGTCGCTCACCGTGCTCGTGGACGGCGTCCCCGCGCCCGAATATGGGGCGCGAGGCCGTGTCTACCTCGAAGCCCTGAGAGGCAGGAACTTCTCCCTGAGGCTGTCGAACCCGACCTCGGAGCGCATCGCGGTCGCTCTGTCCGTCGATGGCCGCAACGTCATCGACGCGAAGCGCACGTCCGCCGGAGCCGCGGCCAAGTGGATCCTCCTGCCCGGCCAGACGGCCGACATCCCCGGGTGGCAGGTCTCCGGAGAGAGCGCCCGCCGCTTCTTCTTCACCGAGACACGACGCTCCTACGCCCGGTGGCTCGGAGACACGAGCAACGCCGGCACGATCGAAGCCGTGTTCTTTCGGGAACGGGCTCCCATTTCCGCTCTGCCCGTCTGGGTGCGGCCCTCTCCCGTCGAAGAGGGACTCCGGCGCGAGAGCGGGAACCCGTCGAGCGACAGCAAGGCCTCCCGGGACAGCGCGGCATCGGCGGACATCATCCAGGGCGGAGTCGAGGGCGGTGTCCCGGGCGGCGTGATCGGTCCGCCCGCAGCCGCGAGAGTCGCCCCGCGGCGGGAGTCCGACCGCTTCGCCGCCACGGGCATCGGCGAAAAGACGCGGTTCGAAATCCAGTGGACGTCGTTCGACGAAGACCCTTCGCCGGCCGCGCGCGTCCATCTCCGGTACGAATTCCGCTCCGAGCTCGTTCGGCTCGGAGTCCTTCCACGCGAGGACGACCTGTATGCCCGAGATCGGGGACGCGGTTTCGAGCGGGAGTACGCTCCCGACCCGTACCGTCACCGCTGAGAGCCTTCCGAGCCTCTCGGACGAGCGCCTGATCCTCCTCGCCCAGGCGGGCGGGGAGGAAGCCTTTTCCGAGTTCGTCCGCCGGCACACGCCGACAGTGCACCGCTGGATGTCGCGCGCCGTCGGGGAGCAGGAAGCGGACGACATGACCCAGGACGTCCTTCTCAAGGCATACCGCGGCCTTTCGAAGTTTCGCAACGAAGCGCCGCCGCGCGCGTGGCTCGCTTCGATCGCGGACAACGCGGTGAAGAACCGGTACCGCGCTCGCGGGCGATTTCGGCGGATCTTCGCCGGCAGCCCGGACGACGCATCCACGCCGGAGCCGCTCGCCCGTTCCGCCGGTCCGGAAGACGACGCGGCGGCGAGCGAGTCCCGCGCGTTCGTGACGGAGGCCCTCTCCCTCCTCGCGGTCGAGTTCCGGATGCCCGTCGTCCTCCGCGACCTGGAAGAATGGAGTTACGAGGAGATCGCCGTGTCCCTGGACCTTCCGGTCGGGACCGTCAAGTCGAGGATTGCGCGGGGGCGGGGGCAGTTGAAGACGCTCCTCGCTCCGCGCCTTGCTCGGGGAAGTTCCACATGAGCCAGAACCAGCATCCCTCCCGCTCGCCGGAGTTCCTGTCCCGCCTTCACGACGGCGAGCTCTCTCCGGGCGAACGGGCGCACTTCGAGTCTCACCGCGCGCATTGCGCGGAATGCCGGAATGCCGCAGCGGAATTCGAAGCCGCGCTCTCCCTCTACCGGTCGAGCCGTCCGGCGCCGGCCTCCGCGGACCTGTCCGCGCGCATTCTGCGGAAGCTCCAGGCGAGCGGGCGCCGGCGGCCCTTCTTCGGCGCCACGTTCGGCATCGACCTGCGCTGGGCCGGCGCCTTCGCCGCGGCCTTGATCGCCGCAATCATCGGGTCGGCGATCGTGGCGAAAAACGAGGCGCGGGAGAACCTCGCCGCGCGATCGGTTCCCATTCCCGTGGTCGTCCGCGAGTCGGCCCCGCCCGCGAAGGCTTCGGGTCCCGGACCGGCCGCCGCCGCCCCGGCCAGCGCCGGAGAAATGCCGTCGAGCGCCGCAGCCCGTGCGGGCCGGGCCGACGGCCCGAGCGCCGCGCCGGAGATCCGATCCGCCTTTGCTCGCGAACCCGAAGCAGCCAGGCGGAATCGAGCCGAGGAGAAGGCGTCGAGCCTTGCCTCCGCCTCCAAAGACAAGCGGACGGACGCTCTCTCCGGGACCGGAAGGGTGAAAGACGAGACGGGCGTTTCGGCCCCGCCCTCGGAGGTCGCGGGCGCGCCGCTGGCCGCTGCCCCCGTGCAGCGTTCCCTCTCGGCTCCGGGCCGGGCCGCAGCGGCGCCGGAACGCGCCGGAGGCGAAGGGGACGCCGGCGCGCCACCGGAGGCGACTCCCTTCGCCCTTCGGCTCGTGACGCTCTCCCTGGACGGATCGTCGTCGCCGCCCGATATCCTGTCTCCGTCGGCCGCCGGCGTGCCTTCGAATCTCCGCGGACGTTCCTTCGTTTTGATCGTCGATGCCGGCGGTCGAGTCCGGCAAGTGCGCCCGCACGGCGGCGCGGGCGCTGCGGGTGCGATCTCGGCGCAGGACTCCGACGCCCCGGCGCCGCCCTCTCTCCTCGCCCTGCGGTTCCGGCCGGGCGACCGGCAGCGGCGGCTCCTCCTGCGGGTCGAGTGAGGGACCTATAATCCGCGCATTCCGATGAACCGCGTCGATACGCTCCTCGCGGAATACGGGTCGTTTCACCGCGCCCGCGGAAACCTCATCTGCCACGCGTTTGGTATCCCGCTCATCGTTTATGGGATCCTCGCGATGCTCCGCGAGATTCCGCTTCCCCTTCGCGGGTGGACGGCCGCGGAGGTCGCGGTGGCCGCGGCGCTGCTGTACTACGTGCGCCTCGACCTCCCGCTCGGGCTGGCGCTCTTCGTTCCGATCGCGGTCCTCGACATCGGCGCCCGGGCGGCGGCGAGCTGGAAGCTTGGCGTCGCGGCGTTCGCGGTGGGATGGGTCTTCCAGGGTATCGGCCACGCGCGCTACGAGAAGAACGCGCCGGCCTTCCTCCGCAACCTCGTTCACCTCCTGATCGGCCCCCTGTTCCTGGTCAACGAGCTGCTCCACATTCGCCCCTCTCTTCCGGCGAAGGCTCCGGAGAACTAGGCCGCCGCGCCGGAGCGACCCGGTCGCGAACCGCGAAGCCCGCCGTCCGCCATGTTTCCGATCCGCGACACGATCCCCAGCCGCCATCTCCCGATCGCCACGTGGACCCTGATCGCCTTGAACCTGTTCTTCTTTTTTCGCGAGCTCACGCTGCCCCCCGCCGCGGCCGATCAGATGATGTATCTCTTCGGGATCGTTCCGGCGCGCTTCACGGACCCCGAGTGGGCGAGCGAGGTCGGCTTCCCTTCGACCTACCTCCCCTTCTTGACCACGATGTTCCTTCATGGCGGATGGCTCCACGTGATTGGAAACATGTGGGCGTTGTGGATCTTCGGCGACAACGTCGAGGACCGCATGGGCCCCATCCGTTTCGTTTTTTTCTATCTCGCCTGCGGCGTCGCCGCGGGCATCATTCACGTCGTGACCAATCCGGGCTCGCAGGTGCCCGCCATCGGCGCGTCCGGGGCGATCGCCGGCGTGATGGCGGCGTATTTCGTCCTCTTCCCGCGGGCGAGGATCGTCGCGATGTTCCTGATCGTCTTCTGGCCCGTGTTCTTCCAGGTTCCGGCCTGGGTCTATCTCGGCGTCTGGTTTCTGATCCAGTTCTTCAGCGGAACTCTCGCCTCGGCGGCCGGAGTTCAGGCAGCGGGA
>DATNMZ010000513.1:0-3783 GCA_035602095.1 Thermoanaerobaculia bacterium | reverse complement strand
GGTCAGCTCGCCGATCGCCTGCCGATCTTGATCTCGCCCGCTTCGAGCTGCTCCAGGATTCCGCGGAGCGTCTCGATGAGCTCGCTTCTGTCCACCCGAGATTTCCGGAAAGAGAGGTTGAGCTTGAAGGGGCTGCCCTTCGGTCCATAGACGAAGGAGAAGCGCGCCGGCCGTTTCGACGGCTCTTCCTCCTCGTCCTTCTTCTTCGCACGGAGGTCCTGCCGGGTCGAACCGGACGCCACGGACTGGATCGCCTCTCTCATCCTGTCTTCGTCTCCGAGCCGGGCGATCTGAAGAAGGACGGATTTCGCGCCGATGTCGGCGCGCCGACATTCGTCCCGGAGGTCCTCCGGAATCGCGAGGAGCGACATGATCTCGGTCACCGACACGCGCGCTTTTCCGACGGCGTCCGCGATCCGCTGCTGGGTGTAGCCGTGGCGCGATGCGAGCGAGGAATAGCCTTCGGCCTCCTCGAAAGGATGGAGGTCGCGGCGATGCAGATTCTCGATGAGCGCAAGCTCGACGACCTCGTTCTCGGGAACGTCGAGCTCGATACAGGGGACCTCGGTCAGCCCCGACTCCATCGCGGCGCGAAACCGGCGCTCGCCGGCGATGATCCGGTAGCGCCCGTTCGGCAGGGGCTTGACCAGCAGGGGCTCCAGGATGCCTTTGGACTCGATGGACAGGCGAAGCTCCGTGAGGTCCCCCACGGTGGTCCGGGGCTGTTGCGGGTTCGTCTCGATTTCCTCCATCGAGATCCAGCGCCCGAGAGACCCCCCGAACCGGGCGGAAAGAGACTCGACGAAGTGGGAGTCGTGCTCCATTCGCGCCTCGACCGGCAATCCTCTTCTCTTAGACACGGGACAGCACCTCCTCCGAGAGCGAGTAATACTCCGCCGCCCCGCTCGATCGGGGCGCGAAGGTGAAGATGGATTCGCGGTGCGCCGGGCTCTCTTCCAGGCGCACGCTCTTGGAGATCGTGGTCTTGAAGACCCTGGCTCCGAAGACCGTCGCGATCTGCTTCTGGACGTCCTTACCGATCACGGTGCGCTTGTCGTGCAGGGTGATGACGACGCCCAGGATCTGCAGCGTCGGGTTGGGCCGGGCCTTGATCTTCTCGATCGTCTCCAGCAGGTCGTCTGTCCCCTCGAGGGCGAAGTAGGAGGACTGGATCGGGATCAGGATGTGGGTCGAGGCGACCATCGCGTTGACCGTGATCATCCCGAGGGTGGGCGGCGTGTCGATCAGAATCGCGTCGTAGTAGCGGCGGGCCCCGTCGGCGATCTTGTCGCGCAGCCGGAAGTGCCCGTCGATCTCGCCTAAGAGCTTGGACTCGATCTTCGCCAGGGCGATCCTCGCCGGGGCGATGTCCAGGTTCTCGATTTCCGACTTGCGGATGATCTCCTTCAAGGAGACACCGCTTTCGGTCAGCACGTCGTACATGGACTTGTCGACGCTGCGCCGGTCGAGGTACGACATCGTGCTGTTGGCCTGGGGATCGAGGTCGACGAGGAGCGTGCGCAGACCCTTGGTGGCGAGCGCGGCGGCGAGGTTGATCGCGGTGGTCGTCTTCCCGACTCCGCCTTTCTGATTCGTAATGGAGATGATCACCGTTTCGGAGTCTACAGTTTTCGAAATTCGATTGCCGGGCGCCTTCGACCGCAGGCTCTCCTGCGCCGCGGCGCGCGGCGAAGATTACATCCGATACTTCCCCAGATCATCCGGATTGACTTCCTCGAGCCATTTTCGCAGCCGCTCCGGATCCGGGTGCGAACCTTCGGCGCGCATCGTCTTGCTTTTTTCGAGAACTTCTTCTTCGACGAAGATCTCCGCGCGCGCCCGCAGCGCCAGCGCGATCGCGTCGCTCGGCCGACTGTCCACGTTCCAGCGCTCCTCTCCCCGCGAGAGATGGATCCGCGCGAAAAACGTGTTCTCCTTCAGCTCGTTCACCACGATCCGGTCCACGCGGATACCGAGCTCCGTGATGACGTTGCGGAGCAGATCGTGGGTCATCGGTCTCGGCGCCTGGATGTTCTCCATTTCGATCGCGATCGCGTTGGCCTCGAAGATGCCCACCCAGATGGGCAGGAACACTCCGTCGTCGTGGTCCCGAAGGATGACGACGGGCATGTTGCTCACGGGATCCATCAGCAGGCCCTTGATCTCCATTTTCACCATGGTCCGGTCCCCTGACTATGTTTCGTTGACCGCCGATTCGGAGCTGCCCGCGCTCGAGCCCAGCGGCTCCTCGAGCCGCGCGATCAGAGAGTTCGGCAGACCTCGGACGATGCGAGCCTGGACGTAATCGCCCGGGTTCGCCCCCTCCCCGTCTTCGATGTGGACGACGCGGTTGCAGGCGGTCCGTCCGCGCGAAAGCCCTTTACGGTCGCGGTTCTCGACGAGGACCTCGAACCGGCGGCCCACGAGGCTCCGATTGGTCTCCGCCTGGATCTCCTCCTGCAGATGGAGGAGCCGGGCGAGCCGCTCCCCCGCCACCTGGTCGGGAACTTCCCGCTCGCGACCCCACCGTGCGGACGCCGTGCCGGGCCGGGGCGAATAGCGGAAGGCGAAGACGCTCGCAAAACGGGTCTCCCGGAGAAGGGAGAGCGTCTCCTCGAAGTCCTCCTCCGTTTCGCCGGGAAAGCCGACGATGAAGTCCGACGAAATGGCGAGTTCCGGCACCGCGCGGCGGAAGCGGGCGACGGTGTCCACGTATTGCTGGCGGTCGTACCGACGTTTCATGCGGTAGAGCACTCTGTCGGAGCCAGATTGCGCAGGCAGATGGAGAAAGGGAGCGATTGGGCCTCCCGACGCCATGGCCGCGACCAATTCGTCATCGACCAGCCCCGGGTGGGACGTAATGAACCGCAAACGCCGCAGACCGGGCAGGGACGAGACCCGGCGCAGCAGCTCTCCGAGGCCGAAACCCGCCTCCGGCTCCGAGTACGCGTTCACCGTCTGCCCGAGCAGCATGATTTCCGAATAGCCGCCGGCGACCAGGGCCGCCGCCTCGGCGAGGATTTCGGAGCCGTGTCGGCTTCGCTCTCGGCCCCGGGTGAAGGGAACGATGCAGAAAGTGCAGAATTGATCGCACCCCTCGATCACGGTCAGGAAGGCCTGAAAGGGGGATCCCCGGCGGATCTCCTCGAACCGATACACGGGAGAGTCCTGCGGGAGCTCGATTGCGAGCACCCGGCGCCGCTCGCGCCGGATCTCTTCGATGAGCTCCCCGGCGCGCTCGACCTGGCCCGTGCCGAGGACGAAATCCACGTATGGAGCGCGCTCGAAGATCTCATCTCCTTCGATCTGAGCGACGCATCCCGTCACTCCAATGACCATTCCCGGGCGCTCTCTCTTGCGCCGCGCGAGAACCCCCAGGGCGCTGTAGACCTTGGCCTGAGGTTTCTCGCGCACGGCGCACGTATTCAGCACGACGACGTCGGCGTCTTCTCCGTCGGCGGCCCGGCGGTAGCCTCTCGATTCGAGCTGGCCCGCCAGGCGCTCCCCGTCGAGCACGTTCATCTGGCAGCCCCAGGTCTCCACCCGATAGGAGGCGCAAGTGCCGCCTTTTGAGCTATTTGCGAGCAATACGGGCAAGCTGCTCATTCCCTGAGCCACCCGGGCGGGACCCCGGCCTTGCGGGCCTTTTCCGGCAAGTCAGCCAGGTCCGCCTCCGCCTGCTTGCTCTGAATTCTCGCGGTCTCGAGCTCTTCTCGTTTCTTGTCCCAGGCGGGCTTGATCACTCGATCGCGGTACTGGCCGTCGTCCCACCGGTAGAAATCC
>DATNMZ010000512.1:0-7106 GCA_035602095.1 Thermoanaerobaculia bacterium | reverse complement strand
GAGACGTCGGAGAACGACCCGTTGAACTCCGCCATGGGAGTGCGCACGCCGTCCAAGATCACGATGTCTGGCATTGAGAATCTCCCGAGGAAATCTACAACAAAAACGGGCCATTCGCCGTCCACCGTCGCCTGAGCGAGTCTCGAAGCCAGCGGGAGCGACGGTCTTCTAGGGCCAATCTGATCCATCCGCTCGCAGCGCGAGGAGTCTCCTGACCGAAGGGAGGGAGGAGCCTTGCGGCGCGGGAGCGGAGCGCGGAGGCGAGGGATCAGGCGAGCGGTCGAAGGTCGCATCCGGCCGAGCCGCTCGCCGGTGGCGAAGCCAGATCCCTCGCGCAGCGCGCAGCGACGTGACAATACAGAGTCGCGGCCCGGTTTTTTTCGGGCCCGGAGGAGGCGCCTGTGGCCTTGAAGCCCGGCGAGTGCGTGCGAGTTCCCGACGGACGTCCGGGGCGGATCCGGGGTCGCCGGGGCGGCAAGCTCACCGTTCGAGTGCGCCGGCGCGGCGGGACCGCGGACGAGGTTCTGCTTCTGTCCCCGCGCGAGCTCGAGCGGATCGATCCGCCCGCGGGTTGGATGAGTGTGAAGGGCTATGTCCGGCGGACGGCCGCGGCCCGACGCAACGCCCGAGCGCGGCGCGGCGCGGCCCGCGACGCATAGCGGGATTCCGGCCGTTTCCTCCCGTCAGCGCGAGGAGAGCGCGAAGGTGTTTCCGTCCGGATCCTGAAAGAGAGCGGAGGTGCCCCAGAACTCCTTTTTCGGAGGCTGCGGAAACTGGACTCCACGCTCCTTCAGCTCTTCGAAGGTCTTCTCGACGCTGTCGCACGTGAAGACGATGTTCGACGCCGTGCCGACGCGATCCTCCTGGCCGGGAGGCGTGAAGAGAACGACGCGGGTCGGGCAGCCGGGGATCTTCAGCTCGATCCACCGCTGGCCGGTGCCCGGGTTGGGTTGATCGATCCCGATCTGGAAGCCGAGCGCGCGGGTGTAGAAGTCGAGCGCGCGGTCCTGGTCGCGAACCGGAACCGTCACGAGCTTGATGAGGTTGATCACGGCGGCCTCCTTCTGCGTTTTTCGAATCACACCCCGAACGCCTGCTCCCTGTCCAGAACAAGGAGGTTTTCCGAGCACGTCCCGCTGCGCCCGGGGCTCGGCGTTGAGGAGAATGGGAGCCCGTTTTCTGCCCGATCCGGCGGCGGCCGCCGTCTGCTAGCATTTCGGACATGAAGGATCTCCGAGTGTCTTCCGCCGTTCTGCTCTTTTCCACCGCGCTCTCTGCCGTCGCCTCCGCCTCCGGCACAGCGCGATCGACGCGCCTTCCGTTCATCGAGGACGACTACGCCCGCGCGGTCGCCGAGGCCAGGTCGCACCGGGTTCCGATCTTCGTCGAGGCCTGGGCGCCCTGGTGACACACGTGCCGCTCGATGAGGGCGTTCGTCTTCACGGACAAATCCCTCGAGCGGCGCGCCGGACAGTTCGTCTGGCTCGCGATCGACACCGAGAAGGCGCAGAATGCGCCGTTCAAGCGCCGGTTTGCGGTCGACGCGCTTCCAACGTTTTTCGTCATCGATCCGAAGACGGAGACGGCCGCGTTGCGGTGGGTGGGGGGAGCGACCGTCCCCCAGCTTCAGAAAATCCTGGAAGAAGGGCGGGGCGCCGTGGGCTCACCCCGTCGCGGCACGGAAGAGATCCTGGCGCGCGCCGACCGCCTGTTCGCGCAGAACCGAAACGCAGAGGCGGCGCGGGCCTATCGGGAGACCCTCGCCGCGGCGCCCCCCGGCTGGCCGCGCTTCGGACGCGCGCTCGAGTCGCTCCTGTACGCGCTCGACGCGACTAAGGACAAGGAGGGATGCGCTCGGACGGCGCGCGACGCCTTCGCGCGACTGTCCTCGACTCCCTCCGCCGCGAATGTCGCGGCGACGGGTCTTGGGTGCGCGGTGTCGATGAAGAAAGAGAGTCCCGGGCGCGACGAGCTCGTCGCAGGGCTCCGCGCGGACGCCCTTTCGGTCGCGCGGTCCGGCCGCGCCGATCTGGCCGCGGATGACGTCTCGGCCGTCTACCAGGCGCTCGAGGAGGAGCGGGACGCCGCCGGCGACATGGCCGGAAAGAAGGGGCTCCTCGAAGAGCACCTGACGTTTCTCGAGCGCCAGGCGGCCGCCGCGAGGACACCGGAACGCCGCGCCGTGTTCGATTCCCACCGGCTGGGCGCCTCCCTCGAGCTCGGACAGCCGGAGCGGGCCATTTCGATGTTGGAGCAGTCGGAGAAGGATGCTCCGGACGACTACAACCCTCCGGCGCGCCTCGCGACGGCATTCAAGGCCATGAAGCGCTGGGACGCCGCGGCCGCCGCTTCCGATCG
Source organism: Thermoanaerobaculia bacterium (assembly GCA_035602095.1). Taxonomy (GTDB): domain Bacteria; phylum Acidobacteriota; class Thermoanaerobaculia; order UBA5066; family Gp7-AA6; genus JALYUA01. The sequence goes on along the minus strand of DATNMZ010000512.1, from coordinate 4,748 downwards.
CGCGCTTTCGAAGGCGTACGGCCCGCGTCGCATCGGCATCCTCCAGACTCGCGCCGACATCGAGGCGGGCCGCGGCGACACGGCGGCCTCGCGCCGGTTCCTCGAAGAGGCGCTCCGGACCGCCGAGAGTTTCCCGGAGGGCCAGCGGTCGGAAAAAACGATCTCCGCGTTGAAGAAAAAGCTGGAGCCCGGCCCGGCGCCGACGCCCGCTCCGTAGACGCTCGAGGTTCGAAGGGCCGGACGGGCAAACCCTGCCGTTTCCGCGGCTTGCCGCATTCTCGCGAAGCCTGCGCTCGCGCGGGCGTATCATCACGGGATGAAGCGCCTCACGGTCATTCCAACGGATGCGGCCGTGCGCGGCAAGGTTTCGGGCGAGCGGCGCATGCGTCAGCGGCGGCTCTCGATCGGCCGGCGCCTGGGCGAGAACCGCCGCGGGAGCGTCCCGTCCGGCCAGACTCTCTCCGAAGAGCAGAAGCAGCCCGAACAGCAGAGGCAGCGCGCCGAGCGCCGGGGCATCGCACCTCGGCGGCGCCTGGCCGACCGGCGCTCCGGCGCACGGGTTTTCGACCTGAGGAACCTCGACCTGTCCGAGCTCGACTCGCTCGACTCTTAGGAGGCGCCTCGGGCTTCGCTCCGGGGAGCGGGACGGGCCATTTGAGGCTACCGCCCGGAGCGCGTCACCGAGCCGCCGGCGGAGACAGGCCCGCGGCCCATGCCTCGAGCGCGCGCCTCTCGTCGCCGGAGAGCCGGGTGGCCATTCGCGCGGCATGCGATGCCACGGTTACCGGATCGTCGAACGGCATCCTCGCGTACATCCTGCCTCCCGGCTCGTGGCACGGGGCGCAACGCACGGAGAGAATCGGGCGCAGCGAAGAGCGAAACGCGGCGGCCGAAGCCGCCGGAATTCCGGCCGGCTCCGGGCCGGACGTGGACGGGGAGCCGGAGAGCGGCCGAAGGAACCCGCCGGCGTGGCGCCCCGGGGCGCCGCAGGCGCCGTCGGCCGGGTGCGTGAAGTGAACGAGGTCGCGCCCGGACCGTCGATGAACGTACTCTCCTCGCAGCTCCACGCGCTCGCCGGGGGAGAGCTCCACCCAGGACCCGCCACAGGTCAAGTCATGTACGACGGAGATGGCGCTTCGAGTGTCGAAAGGGAACGGAGCGGCGGCCGAGCCGAGCGGCTGGACCGACAGAAGAACGACGTCGAGCTCTTCGAAGGAGCGTCCGTTGCGGTGGGTCGTGCGCCGCGGCGCCGTCTCGACCCGTCCGACCGCCGTGATCCGTGCGTGCGGATTGCCGTGGGAGTCGCGCCGGCGCCTCGCCCCGGAAGCGGCCGGGAGGAGGAGCATTCCGGCGAGGAGCAGCCCGATCGAGCGGCGGCCTCGCATCGGAAGAGTATAGGCCTCGCGAGGACCCGTTCCGGGCGCTTCCGAACGGCCGGCCGCTCGAATCCGCCGAGCTGCTGATAGCGTCCGACGATGCCGGACGTTCTCGCCGCGATCGATCAGGGAACGACGGGCAGCCGGTGCTTCCTGTTCGACCTCGCGGGGCGCGTGGTCTCCTCCGCGTACCGCGAGCACGCGCAGATCTTTCCCGCCCCGGGATGGGTCGAGCACGACGCGGTCGAGATCCGGGAAAACGTCGGGCACGTCGTCGCGGACGCAATCGCGGGTGCGCCGGGCGCGCGCGTGCTCGCGATCGGGGTGACCAACCCGCGCGAGACGATCGTCGCCTGGGACCAGGAGACGGGACGGCCCATCCATAACGCGATCGTCTGGCAGGACACGCGAACCGAGCCGGAATGCCGCGCCCTGATCGCGAGCGGAATCGAGGACCGCGTCCGCGCGCGAACGGGCCTTCCCATCCGGACGTATTTCTCGGCGACGAAGATTCGCTGGATCCTCGCGCACGTTTCGGAGGCGGCCCGCCTCGCCGCCGCGGGGCGGCTGCGGATCGGAACCATGGACGCCTGGGTCATCTGGAACCTGACGGGCGGTCCGGAGGGCGGAGCGCACGTCACCGATCCGACGAACGCCTCGCGCACTCTCCTCTGCGCTCTCGAGACGCTCGCGTGGGACCCGGAGCTCCTGGACCGCTTCGGCGTCCCCGGCGGAGCGCTTCCCCAGATCCGGCCGTCCATCCCGGAGGAGCCCTATGGCTGGACTTCGACTTCGGGGCCGCTGCGAGCGCGGGTTCCCGTCTGCGGAAACCTGGGCGATCAGCAGGCGGCGCTGTTCGGCCAGGCGTGCTTCCGCGCGGGCGACGCGAAGAACACTTACGGTACGGGATCCTTTCTTCTGCAGCACGTCGGCGGGTCGCCCGTCGAGAGCCGGCACGGCCTCCTCGCGACGGCGGCGGCAGCCGTGGCGGGGACGCGCGCCTATGCGCTCGAAGGATCCGTCGCCGTGACCGGCTCCGCCGTGCAGTGGCTGCGCGACGGGCTCCAGATGATCGCGAACGCCTCGGAGACCGAGCCTCTCGCCCGCTCCGTTCCCGACTCCGGCGGCGTGTATTTCGTCCCCGCCTTCTCCGGTCTGTTCGCGCCGCACTGGGACATGAGCGCGCGCGGGACGGTCGTCGGGCTGACGCGGTTCGCGACGCGCGCGCATCTCGTTCGCGCGACGCTCGAGGCGATCGCCTTTCAGAGCCGGGAGGTCCTCGATGCGATGACCGCCGACGGAGGGTGGACGCCCGGAGCGCTCAAGGTCGACGGAGGCGCGACGGGCAACGACTTCCTGATGCAACTCCAGGCGGACATCCTCGGAATACCGGTCATCCGCCCGAAGGTCAAAGAGACGACGGCGCTCGGGGCGAGCCAGGCGGCCGGGCTCGCGATCGGCGCCTACGGATCTCTCTCGGATCTCGAGCGGCTCTGGAAGAGCGACCGGGTCTTCGAGCCCGAGTGGAGCGCGGCGCGGCGCGAGGAGGCGTTCCGGGGCTGGAAGCGCGCCGTCGAGCGGTCGCGGGGCTGGATCGAAGAGAAGGGAACCGACAACGGACAAGGGACAACGAACAGCTGAGAGCAAACGCGACAAAGCTCGTCCGGGGAGGGCTTTGGCTGTGTCTTTGCCGTGCCCCGGGGATACTGGATCGATCGCCATCGGGCGCTCGGGACGGACGGTCCGCCCGAGAGCGTCCCCTTTCGGGGACGATTTTCTGTACGTTTGGAGGCGGCGCAACCGCGGCCGTCCGGTTATCCTCTTACGAGCATTTTTCGGAGGGGAACAACTGAATGGTGGATCTCAACGAATTCCGTGACGACGACCTCGTCCGGCGCGGACGGACCGCCCTGCGCTCCGGGAGACCCCGGGTCGCCAACGAGTTCTTCTCGGAGTACTGCAATCGCAGGATCCGGGACGCGCAGCCGATCGCGGCGAGCCTGCTCGCCGACCATGCTCTCGCGATCGCATATCTGGGAGACCTGAAAGAGGCGGCGGAGATCTGCTTCCGGGCTCTCGCCCGGGAACGCCGCAACGCGGACGTCTTCGCCACCCTCGCGCGCGTCTACTTTCTGTCCGGATCGCGGCGAAAGGCGGTCGATGCCATCGAGCGGGGCCTCGCGCTGTCGCCGCAGCACACCCGCCTGCTCGCCTTCCGAGACGAGTTCGGCGTGCGGCGCCCGCGGGTGCTTCCTTTTCTCCCCCGCGGCAACCGGTGGAACGTCATGCTCGGAAGGATCCTCGACAGGCTCCAGTCGCGGCGGCGGACGGCATAGGTAGTTGTCAGTTGTCAGTTATCAGTTGTCAGTTTCCCGGAACTGAAAACTGTTGACTGATAACTGACGACTCGTCAGACAATCACGCCGACGCGGGCGCGGGTCGAGTCTCTGCGAACCGCGTATTTTTCCCAGGCGCGCGCCAGCCGGTCGACGCCCTCCCGGATCTCCGCGGGCTCGGGAACGAACGCCAGACGCAGGAAGTCGGCGAATCCATTGGAGGGAGAGCAGACGGGGCCGGGGAGCACGGAAACCCCGTGCCGCGCCGCGACCTGCGCGAACTCGCCGGCGTTCCCGCGGGGCAGATGGGTCCAGAGAGTGAGCCCGCCCGCCGGTTTCTTCCAGGTCCAGTCCGGGAGACGCCGCGAAAGGCCGCGCGTCATCGCGTCGAGCCTCTCCTCCACCTGGCGCCGGCGCAGTTTCGTGAAGGCTTCGGCTTCGTCCAGGAGCCGGACGGCGACGATCTGGCTCAAGACCGAGCTGCCGAGATCTTCCATTGCCTTGCGGCGCGCGAGGCGGTGGATCAATCGTTCGGGGCCGCGCAGCCAGCCGATCCGGAGACCGCCCCAGTAGAGCTTCGAAAGCGACCCCACCGTCAGTACGTCGCCGCGGCGGGAAAACGCGGCGATCGGCGGAGGGGGAGGCGGGCCGAGCGAGACGTCGGAGAGGGTCTGGTCTTCGAGGATCGGGACGGCGCTCTGCTCCGCCAGCTTCGCGATCTCCCGGCGCTGCCGCTCGGGGAGGACCGCGCCGGTCGGGTTGTGAAAGGTCGGGAGCAGATACAGAAGCCGGACTCGCGGGCGCCGGAGCGCCGCCGCGATCCGCTCCATGGCGGAAGGCTCACCCGCCGGAGGAACGGACAGGAGCCGCGCGCGCGCATCCCCGAAGAGGTCGATGGCGCCCGGATACGTCGGGTCCTCGAGGACGACCTCGTCGCCGGGGGAGAGAAGCAGGCCGGCCGCGAGCCCGATCGCCTGCTGAGCCCCGTTGGTGACGAGGATCTCGTCCTCCCGCGTCGGGAGCCCGCGGTCGGAGA
>DATNMZ010000511.1:0-8199 GCA_035602095.1 Thermoanaerobaculia bacterium | reverse complement strand
CCGGCCGGGCTCCCTGTTCGAGGTGCGCCGCCCCGCCTCTCCGGACGCCGGCGGCAGCCAGGTGAAGATGGTCTCGGGATCGATCAACGTCTACACCTCCTCCTCCTCCTCGACGGTCGCCACCGATGCGGCCACGGCGGCCATCGATCGCGAGTCCCGGGTGTTCGTCGACGTCGCGAAAGGGGACAAGACCGACATCACGACGTTCCGCGGGAAGACGACGGTCTCGACGGCGAAGGAAACCATGGTGCTGGGCGAGCGGGAGAGAGTGTCCGCAAGTGTCGGCAGCGGAGCCATTTCCGCGAGAGTGAGCGTTCCCGAATCGCCGCAGCTCGCTCTGCCCGCCGACAATCGGATCTATGACCTCAAGACGGGCGATCAAATCGAGCTCAAATGGAGCGCCATCCCGAAAGCCGTGCGGTACCGGATTCAAATCTCCCGCTCCCGCCTGTTCGTCCCGGACGCGACGGAGGTGGATCTCGACGACCGTGTGACGACCTCCGCGCGAGTGAAGGTCTCGCGGGAAGGCTCCTACTTCTGGCGCGTGGCTTCGATCGGCGCGGACGGCCATCCGTCGGATTGGAGCTTCGTCCGGCGCTTCAAGATGTTGACCGAGCCGCCGCAGGTGGTCGCCGGCGCGCTCCCGCCCCGACTCGTCGTTTCGCCGCCTCAGCAGATGGGGAACCTCTTTCTGATCTTCGGAAAGACCGACCCCGGCGCGATCGTCACGGTAAACGCGGAGCCTGCCGACGTCGACTCCGACGGGACTTTCAAGAAGACGATCAGCATCGACCGCGAAGGTTACGCGACGCTCGTTATCAAAGCCGTCGACGCCGCCGGAAACGAGACGGTCAAGCCGGTGAAGGTGTTTGTGGAGTCGCTGTGAAAGTCGTCAGTCGTCAGTTATCAGTTCTCAGTTCCTGCGGAGCGCCGACTGAAAACTGATAACTGAGAACTGAGAACTGCGGGAGGTCTGTTTTGGCATTCAAATCTATCTTTTCCATCTTCTCGAACGATCTCGCGGTCGATCTCGGGACCGCGAACACGCTCGTCTTCGCACGCGGCAAGGGAATCATCGTGCGCGAGCCGTCGATCGTTGCGGTGAACACCATCACGAACCGCGTGGAGGCGGTCGGCATGGAGGCGAAGGACATGCTCGGACGCACGCCGGGCAACATCGTCGCGATCCGGCCGATGAAGGATGGCGTCATCGCGGATTTCGAAGTCACGGAAAAGATGCTCGACCACTTCATCAAGAAGGCGCACGGGCGCTCGCTCTTTGTCCGGCCCCGGATCGTGATTTCCGTTCCGTCCGGGATCACCCAGGTCGAAAAGCGGGCCGTGCAGGACTCCGCGCTGCGCGCGGGCGCGTCGGAGGTCTTCATCATCGAGCAGGCGATGGCGGCCGCGATCGGATCCGGCCTCCCGATCACCGAGCCCGCCGGAAACATGATCGTGGACATCGGCGGCGGCACCACGGACGTCGCGGTGATCTCCCTCGCGGGAATCGTCTACAGCCGGTCGGTGCGGATCGCGTCCAACGAGATGGACGAGGCGATCATTCAATACGTCAAGAGGAAGTACAACCTGCTCATCGGTGAGCGGACCGCCGAGCAGATCAAGATCGAGATCGGATCGGCCCACCCGCTCGATCAGCCGCTCACGATGGACATCAAAGGCCGGGATCTCGTGGAGGGCGTTCCAAAGACCTTGACGCTCACCGACGAAGAAGTGCGGGAAGCCCTGTCGGAGGTCGTCGCCGCGATCGTCGAGAGCGTTCGCGTCGCGCTCGAGCGCACTCCGCCGGAGCTGTCCGCGGACATCATGGACAAAGGGATCATGATCACCGGCGGCGGCTCGCTCCTGCGCAATCTGGACCGGCGCCTGCGCGAAGAAACCGGCCTTCCGATCTCCTACGCCGAAGACCCGCTCGCTTCCGTCGTCCTCGGAACCGGCGCGATGCTGACGGACATGGACCTGCTTCGGAAGATCAGCATCACGTAAGCGCTGGAAACCGATAAACGGAAAACGGATGGTCCCGGTGACACGCGCGAGGCAGGATCCGGCGTTTCCCGTTCTCGGTCTCCCCACTCCCGGCTCCGGCGCCGCATGAGGCTGACCAATCCGAGGGTCGAGACACTGAACGTCCGGCCGCGGCGCGGCGGCGTCGTGCTCGCCTCGACGCTCGCGTTCTGCGTCCTGATCCTCTCGGCGCAGGCCCCGGCGCGCGGGCGAAGGGGCTCCGTTTTCCAGTCCTGGATTCTGACGGGGGCGGGGCCGATCGCCTCGTCGCTCACGTCGGTGTCGCGAGCGGCGTCCGGGACGCTCGACTCGGTGGGCGGCCTCTTCCAGGCCCGTTCGGAAAACATCCGGATGAAGGAGGACCTCGCGCGCAAGGACCGGGAGCTCTTCCATCTGCGCGCCGAGGTGTCCCAGATGGGGCGCGGGCGCTGGCTGGCTACCGCGGCGTCGGCGCTCCCGAACGTCGTGGGCGCCGCGCCCGTCCTCTTGGTCGAGAACCGGGCGGGACTCCAGAGCGCGTTGATCGGCGCCGGCTCCGTCAGCGGCGTCGTCGCCGGTTCGCCGATCGCGGTGGCCGAAGGCCTGGTCGGGCGCGTGATCACGGTGGGCCGCACGATGTCCCGCGCGCAGCTGCTCGTCGACGCGTCGGCCGCCGCGGGTGCCCGGTTGTCTCGCACGGGCGAAACGGGCGTCGTGAAAGGCGATGGGCGCGGCGGGCTGCGGTTGAACAACATCCCCACGACGTCGCGCGTGCAACCGGGGGACGCGGTGGAGACCGCGGGCATCGATGGAATCTATCCCCGCGGAGTCGCGATCGGGCACGTCTCGAGTGTCAGTCGGGGCACCAGCCTTTTTCTGGAGATCCGCGTTCGACCCGCGGCCTCCTTTTCACAGTTGACGGACGTGCTCGTGCTGGCCCCCTCGCCGGCGGTCACGGAGAGTCCGGGAGGAGCGCGGAGTGGCACGCCGTGAAGTGGAAGCGCGTCACCGCGCTCTTTGTCGGCGCGACGGCCCTGCAGTTGTTGCTCGGAGGGTCGCGCCACCGCGGCGTCTGGCCGATCGACGTCCTTCTGATCGCGACCGCGGTCGTGGCCCGGGGCGGCGACTCGGTGACGGCGGTGCTCTTCGGCGGCGGGATGGGTCTGCTCGAGGACGCTCTGTCGAACGATCTCCTCGGAATGAACGCGTTTGCGAAGGCGTCGCTCGGATACGTCTTCGCGCTTCTCTCGCTGCGGGTGATGTTCGGCGGAGCCTGGGCCGTCGGGGCGGCGCTCGCCGCGGCCTCTCTGGCCAACGACGCGATCGTCGCGGCGCTCGCTTCGCTCCTCCTGCAGGCGCCGGTCGTTCTGTTCTCGCGCGAAAACCTCTGGCGGGCGGTCGCGACCGGAGTCACCGGCGGAATTTTCGAGGCAGCGCGCACCTTCCTGTGGCGGGAATGGTGGGAGAAGCGAAAGTTGCGGAGGCTCCGGTGACCGGGTCGGCGGAGCCAGCCGGATGCTGAAAGTTCGCGAGAACCGTCAGGCGTTGAACCGGCGGATCGAAGCGGCGCGCGTCGTCGTGGGCGCGGTGATCGCCATCCTCGCCACGTCGTACTGGTACGTTCAGATCGTCCGAGGCGAGTACTACTTCACGCTCTCGGAAAACAACCGGATCCGCTCCGTCCGCTTGAACGCGCCACGGGGTTATGTGCTCGACCGCAACGGAGCCATCCTCGTGGACAACGAGCCGGCTTACACGCTGCACCTCTACCGGCGCGAAGCGAAGAACCTCCCCTCGTCCGTCGCCCTCGCCGCCGAGGTCCTGAGACTCCCGCCCGACCAGATCAAGGCGCGCGTCGATCGCGGGATGCGGGACCCGGAGTTCTTGCCGATCACGATCGCCGAAAACCTCGGGATCGAGGAGGTCGCCGGGATCGAGGTGCGCGCCCCCGAGCACCCGGAGTTCGCGATTACCGTGTCGCAGCGGCGTCTCTACACCCACGGGCCTTCGGCCGCCCACGTCCTCGGGTATCTCTCCGAGGCGAGCCTCGAGCAGGTCCGGGTCGCGGAGAGCGGCTACCGCCTCGGCGACTGGATCGGGCAGAAGGGAATCGAAGGCGCGTACGAGGGGTTGCTCGCCGGGGTCAACGGCGAGCGGCGGGTGATCGTGGACTCGCACGGCCGCGAAATGGCGGAGGAGCGCCGCGTCGAGGCGCGGCCGGGCCAGAACCTCTTCGTGACGCTCGACCTCCCGCTGCAGCAGATCGCGGAGAACTACTTCAAGGACAAGGTCGGTTCCGCGGTGGCGCTCGACCCCCGGACGGGAGAGATCCTCGCTCTCGTTTCTTCGCCGTCGTATGACCCCAACTGGTTCACCCGCCGGGTCAGCGCGCGCGAGTGGAACGGCCTCTTGACCAACGGCGACCACCCCCTCCAGAACCGCGCGATTCAGAACGTGTTTCCGCCCGGGTCCGTTTTGAAGGTCTTCCTGGCGTACGGCGCGCTCGCGGAGGGCCTCGTCGATCCCGACGCCACGGTGTTCTGTCCGGGTCACGCGACGTATTACGGTCGTACGTTTCAGTGCCACAAGAAGGGCGGGCACGGGCTGGTCAACCTGCGCAACGCGATCAAGATGTCGTGCGACGTCTATTTCTACGCCCTCGGCCGGCGTCTCGGGATCGACCGGATCTCCCAGATCGCGAAGAGCTTCGGGTTCGGCTCACCGACGGGAGTGGACCTGCCGTACGAGAAGGGCGGACTCGTCCCGTCCGAGCAGTGGGCCGTCGAGAAGAGGCACGCGCGGTGGTACCCGAGCGAAACGATCTCCGTGGCGATCGGCCAGGGCCCGGTGCTCGTCACACCCCTCCAGGTCGCCCGCGCCCTCGCGGCTCTGGTCGAGGCGGGCCACCTGCCGACCCCGCACCTCTTCCTCGCTTCGCAGGAGCCCCGCAGCGGAAATCGCCTGCGCTATCGCTCCGAGACACACGCCGGCATTGCGCTCGATCCGTCGCGTCTCGCGATCATCAAGGACGGGATGTGGGCGGTGTTGAACGAGGCCGGCGGGACGGCTTTTGGCTCCCGGGTGCCGGGCGTCGAGGCCGGGGGCAAGACCGGAACGGTTCAAGTCATCGGACGCGATACGACGGTGAAGGCGGGCGCCAATAAGAGAAAGCTCGGCGACCATGCCTGGTTCGCCGGGTTCGCGCCGATCGACAACCCGCAGATGGTCGTCGCGGTCTTTGTCGAGAACGGCGGACATGGAAACCTCGCCGCCGCGCCTCTGGCGAAGCTCCTCTTCGCCCGGCGGTTCGGGAAGCCGGAGGCCGTCCCGGCCACCCCGCCGCAGCAGCGCGCGGAGAGAAACGGGGCAACGAGCTTTGTGCCCGTCGCGGGGCGTCCCCGATGATCGGCCGCGTCGCCGCCGTCCCGCGCCGGCTGGACCTCGTGATCCTGGGGTGCGCCGTGTCCCTCGCGCTTCTCGGAATCCTTTTCGTGGCTTCGACCACCGGCGGCGGCCGTCTGGCCGGCCTGGCGACGCGGCAGACGATCTGGGTGGCCGTGGGCCTGGCCGGTCTCGGGGCGGCGGTCCTCTTCGACTACCGGACCCTGCTCAAGATCTCCTTTCCGCTCTACTGCGCGACTCTCGTGCCGCTCGTTTATCTCCTCTTTTTCGGGACGCGGATCGCGAACGTGAAGTCGTGGATCCGCTTCGGGTCCTTCCAGTTTCAGCCGGCGGAGCTCGCCAAGATCGCCACGGCGCTCCTGGTCGCCTACCTCTTCGAAAACGAGGACGACGGCCGCCTGCGCCTCTCCGCGTTCCTGAAGCTCGGCGCCATCGTCGGAATTCCATTTCTCCTCGTCTTCCTTCAACCGGACCTCGGGCTGGCGCTGACCTTCCTGCCGCTCCTGGCGATCGGACTCTTCTTCGGCGGCCTTCCTCTGAAGGGCTGGATTGCCATCTTCCTGGTCGTCGCCGTGTGCGCGGGGGGCGCCTGGTTCTTCCTGAAGGACTACCAGAAGGCGCGCATCTCGACCTTTTTCAATCCCGACCAGGACGTCCTGAAATCCGGCTACCAGGTGCGCCAGTCCAAGATCGCCGTCGGCTCGGGGGGGTTCACGGGCAAAGGGTTCCGCTCGGGCACGCAGAGCCAGCTTCGGTTTCTGCCGGTGCAGCACACCGATTTCATCTTCGCCGTGATCTCCGAGGAGTGGGGCTTTCTGGGGGTGATCCTCGTGCTCGGACTCTTTGCCACCCTCATTCTGAGGGCGCTCACTCTCGCGGGTGTCGCGCGAGACCGCGGGGGGGTCTTCCTGATCCTCGGCCTCTCGGCCGTAATCTTCTTCTCGGTGACGGTGAACGCGTCGATGATGATCGGACTGTTGCCGACGACGGGAATCCCACTCCCACTCGTCTCGTACGGCGGCTCCTCGGTCGCGACGACCTTCCTTTCGATCGGGCTCATTCTCGGTGTCCACTTTCGCCGGTTTGCCAACGCGTGAGACGGGAACTCCTGGTCAACGTCACGCCGCCTGAAACCCGGGTGGCGCTGACGGAAGAAGGGCGTGTCGTCGAGGTCTTTCACGAGCGCCGCGGCCACCGCGGTCTGGTCGGCAACGTCTATCTCGGCCGCGTGCACCGGGTGCTGCCGGGCATGCAGGCGGCGTTCGTCTCGATCGGGCTCGATAAAGACGCGTTTCTGTACGTCGAGGACGCGCTTCCCCCCTCCGTCGAGGAGGACGGCGACGATCTCGCGGCGCCGGGCCCGGCGGGCGCCGGGCGCTCCGCCGAGAACCGCCCGCGGATCGACGACCTCGTCAAGGAGGGTCAGGAGCTCGTCGTGCAGATCACGAAAGACCCGTTGTCAGGAAAGGGACCCCGGGTGACAGCGGGCCTCTCCCTGCCCGGGCGCACTCTCGTCTATCTCCCCTCCGCCCGAGAGATCGGGATCTCGCGCCGGATCGCCGACGAACCGGAGCGCGATCGCCTCCGGAAACTGCTCGAGGAATTGCCGGGCGGGGGCGGGCTGATCGCCCGGACCGCCGCGGCGGGGGCGGGCGCCGCCGAGCTCGCGGCGGATCGCCGATACCTGCTCGAGCTCGCAGACCGCATCACCCGGCAGGCGGAGCGGGCCACCGCCCCGGCCCTGCTGCACCGGGAGCTCGACCTCGCGCTGCGCGTCGTGCGGGATCTCGTGTCGGGGGATTTCGCTCGAATCCGGGTCGACGACGAGCCGACCTTCGCGCGGCTGACGGAGTTTCTGGGCGCGGTTGCGCCCGGCCTCGTACCCGTCGTCGAGATTTCCCCCTCCGAGCCGCCGCTTTTCGAGGCGTTCGGGATCGAAGAGGAGATCGCGAAGGGACTGCGCCGGCACGTCGAGCTCCCTTCGGGTGGCTCGATCGTCATCCAGCAGACGGAGGCGCTGGTCGCGATCGACGTCAACACGGGGAAGTTCGTGGGCAAGGACGCGCTGGAAGACACGGTGTACGCGGCGAACCTGGAAGCCGCTCCGGAGATCGCGCGCCAGATCCGGCTGCGCGATCTCGGCGGCCTCCTCGTGATCGATTTCATCGACATGGCGGACGCCGGGCACCGGCAAGCGGTTTTCGAGAAGTTCGAGGCGGAGCTTGCGAAGGATCGCGCCCGCACCCGCATTCTCCAGTTCTCGGAGTTCGGCCTGGTGGAAGTGACGCGCCAGCGCTCGCGGGGAAATCTCGAAAAGACGCTGACCCGCCCGTGCCCGGAGTGCTCGGGTCAGGGGCGCGTCCGGACGGACTTGACGCTCGCTCTCGACCTGCGGCGGGACCTCCTTCGTCCGCCGCCGCTCTACGGGAGCGGCGACACCGTGCGGGTGCGCGTTCCGCCGTCGTTAGCGCGCCTGCTCGCCGAGGACGACCCCGCCATACTCCAGGACGTCCAGGCCCGCCTGGGGATCGACGTCGAGATCCTGCCGGACGCCACCTTATCGCCGGAAGAATATGAGGTGCTGCCGAGATAGATAGAGATCATCGGATATCCACAATCGGGTGATTTGCGATCGGGTGATCGGGTGATTAATCGGGTGATCGGGTTATCGGGCGATCTGGTCTGCAAAACATTGATAGCTAGTCACTTGTTGCAGGCAGCGGCGGGAATGAAATTGCCGGAGATGCCGTTGTAGGGGTCAGCACGCGATACCTTCCTTCCTCGGGCCCGGCCATT
>DATNMZ010000510.1:0-3411 GCA_035602095.1 Thermoanaerobaculia bacterium | reverse complement strand
GTACCGCAGGCGCGCGCCTTCGGGCAGCACCTCCTCGAGCCTCGGCGCGGCGAAGGTCCAGCCGCCCATGTTCCGCGGCTCCTCCTGGACCCACACGACGTCCTTCGCGGCGGGAAAGGCGGCAAGGGCCTCTCGCAGCTCCTCTGCCGGAAAGGGATAGAGCTGCTCGACCCGCAACAGAGCCGTCTGCGCGTCGTGGCGCTCTTCGCGCGCCGCCTTCAGGTCGTAATGCACCTTGCCGGAGGAGATCAGCACGCGGCGGACTCCGCGGCGGTCGCCCGGTTCGGGGTCCTCCAGGAGAGCGCGAAAGCCTCCCGCCGTCAGCTCGTCGAGCGGCGAGAAGGACGCGGGGAGGCGCAGAAGGCTCTTGGGAGTGAACAGGACGAGCGGCTTGGCGCGCTCCTGGCGCACCTGGCGCCGCAGCAGGTGAAAGTACTGCGCGGGAGTCGTCAGGTTGCAGACCTGGAGGTTGTCCTCCGCGCAGAGCTGGAGGTAGCGCTCGATCCGGGCGCTCGAATGCTCCGGTCCCTGTCCTTCGTACCCGTGAGGAAGCAGGAGCGTCAGGCGGGAGCTCTCGCGCCACTTGTCCTCGGCGGAGCTGATGAACTGGTCGATGATCACCTGAGCGCCGTTGGCGAAATCGCCGTACTGCGCCTCCCAGATCACGAGCGCGTCGGGCCGCTCGACGCTGTAGCCGTACTCGAAGCCGAGGACTCCCATCTCGGACAGGGGGCTGTCGAAGATCTGGAACGCCGCCTGCTCGGGTCCGAGATGGCACAACGGGATCCAGTCGCCGTCCGTCTGGGTGTCGTGGAAGACGAGGTGACGCTGGGAGAACGTTCCGCGCGCCGTGTCCTGGCCGGACATGCGGATCATCGTGCGCTCGAGGAGGATCGAGCTGAACGCGAGCCCTTCCGCCGTCGCCCAGTCGAGCGGCAGCGATCCGTCCGCCATCTTCGCCCGCCGCGCGAGCTGCTGCACCATCTTGGGATTCAGGTGGAAGCCGGAGGGAACGGTCGTCATCGTCCGGCCGATCGATCGGAGCGCGTCCCGCGCGACTCCCGTGGGCACCACCTCGATGCGCCCCGGCTCGACGGCGCGGGGGGCCGGTTCGGGCGGACCGGAGCGCTCTCCCGCTTCCTTCGCCGCCGTCAGGGCCGCCTCGTAGGACGCGAGCTGGGCGGCCTCGAGCTCCTGGACCTGCGCCTCCGTGAGCACGCCCTCGCGCACGAGCCGCCGCGCGTAGAGGGTGCGCACGCCGGGGTGCTCCTGGATGCGGCGGTACATGAGCGGCTGCGTGTACGTCGGCTCGTCCCCCTCGTTGTGACCGTGGAGGCGGAACCCGATCAGGTCCACCACGATGTCCTTGTGAAACTCCTGGCGATAGTCGAGAGCGATCTGCAGGACGCGGTAGGCGGCCTCGGGATCGTCGCCGTTGACGTGGAAGATCGGGACCTGGTTGATCTTCGCGACGTCCGTCGAATAGAGGGAGGAGCGCCCGGACGCCGGGTCCGTCGTGAAGCCGATCTGGTTGTTGACGACGAGGTGGAGCGTGCCGCCGGTGCGGTAGCCGCGCAGCTGGGCGAGGTTGAACACCTCCGCCACGATGCCCTGACCGGCGAACGCGGCGTCGCCGTGGAGCAGCACGGGGAAGATCTTCAGCCAGGACTCCTCCCGTGGCAGACCGGTGCGGTCCTGTTTCGCGCGCACGAGCCCCTCGACGACGGGGTCCACCGCCTCGAGGTGCGACGGGTTCGAGGGGACGGAGATCTCGATTTCCCGGCCGCTTTCGGTCTTCCGGCAAGAGCGGGCACCCTGGTGATACTTCACGTCGCCTTCGTCGGCGGGGAAATCGGGGTGCACCGTCCCCTGGAACCCGGAGAAGATCCGCTCCGTGGAGTTGCCGACGACGTTGGCGAGGATGTTCAGGCGGCCGCGGTGCGTGAGTCCCATCGACACCTCGTCGACGCCGCGCGCCGAGGCGCCCTCGACGAGCTGGTCCAGGAACGCGATGGCCGTCTCCGTTCCCTCGATCGAGTAGCGCCGCTGGCCGAGGAAGCGCGTTCCGAGAAACCTTTCGAAGGTCTCCGCGGCGACGAGCTTCGCGAGAAGGCGCTGGCGCACGGGCGTCGGAAGAGGCTCCGGCGGCGCGCCGACCCGGCGGCGGATCCACTCCTTCTCCGCCGGGTTGGAGATGAAACGGTACTCGATCCCGACCTTGCCGCAGTAGACGCGGCGCATCAGCGCCACGATCTCCCGCAGCGGCATGTGCTCGCGGCCCGAGAGCCCGCCCGTCCAGAAGGGCCGGTCCAGGTCCCAGATCGTGAGGCCGTAGGTCTCGAGATCGAGCTCGGGGTGGTTCTGCACGGGCATCAGGCGGAGCGGGTCGATGTCGGCGATCAGGTGTCCGCGTACGCGATAGGCGTTGATGAGCTCCAGGACGCGCGCCTGCTTTTCGATCTCGGCCGTGCGCGAGTCGGAGAAGAGACCCGGGCTCTTGTCGGTCGCCCAGTGCAGCGGCCGGAAGGGGACGCCCAGGTCCGCGAACACGCCGTCGTAGAACTCGTGCTTCCCGAGGAGCAGCTCTTCGATGCGCGCGAGGAAGAGCCCCGACTCCGCGCCCTGGATGATGCGATGGTCGTAGGTCGAGGTGAACGTGACCACCTTGCTGATCGCCAGGCGCGACAGGACCTCGGGCGCCATCGCGGAGAACTCGGCGGGGTACTCGATCGCGCCCGTCGCGACGATCAGGCCCTGGCCCGGCATGAGGCGCGGCACCGAGGCGGTGGTTCCGAGCGTTCCGGGGTTGGTCAGGGAGATCGTCGTCCCTTCGAAGTCGAAGACCTGGAGCTTGCCCTGGCGCGCGCGCGCGATGAGGTCGTCCGCCGCCGCCGCGAACTGCGCGAAGGACATCTCCTCCGCTCCCTTGACGCTCGGCACGAGGAGAGTCCGTGTGCCGTCGGACTTCTCGACGTCTACCGCGAGACCGAAGCCGACCCGGTCGCGGCGCAGGCGCGCGGGCGCGCTGCCGGAAGCGTCGAACGCGTCGTTCAAACGCGGGAAGGCCTTGAGCGCCCGCAGCACCGCCCAGGCGACGAGGTGCGTGAAGGAGACCTTGCTCTGGCCGTTGACGCTTCGGAAATCATTGATGAGCCGCCGGTTCTCGTCCAGGAGCTTGATCGGAATCTGGCGCTGGGAAGTCGCCGTCGGAACCGAGAGGCTCTTCTCCATGTTCTCCGCGATGCGCAGGGCCGCGCCCCGGAGCGGCGAGCGCTCCCCGCTCTCGACGGCGACCGGCCCTGCCCGGGGCGCGGGCGCTGCCGCCGGAGCGGCCGGGGCCGGCGCCGGGACGCCCGCGGAAGCCGGCGCGGACGTCGTGGCGGGCGCGCTCCCCGCCGCCGGTTCCCCGAG
>DATNMZ010000509.1:0-2232 GCA_035602095.1 Thermoanaerobaculia bacterium | reverse complement strand
AGTTCGTGATCGACCCCGCGGACAAGCCGGCGGAGAAGAAGCTCTAGCCGGTTTCTCTTTTCCGTCCCGGGTCACGGAACCTATGGGCGGATCGCCGCCGCGAACTTCGGCCGTCCGCGCTCGATTTTCAGGATGACGGGCAGCTTGACCGGGTTGCGGGAAGCATCCATGGTGATCGATCCCGTCACGCCCGGAAAATCCTTCGTCGAGGCGAGGGCATCTCGCACGCGTTTGCCCTCGGTCGATCCCGCGCGGCGTATGGCGTCCGCGACCAGCCGCGCCGCGTCGTAGGAGAGCGCGGCGATCGAGTCCGGCTCAGCGCCGTAAGCCTTCTGGAACGCGTCGACGAACGTTCGCACGGCCGGCGAGGGATCGTCGACGGAATAGTGGTTCGAGAAGTACGCGCCGTCCACGGCCGCTCCGCCGATCTCGACGAGCTTGGGCGAGTCCCAGCCGTCCGCCCCGAGCAGCGTCGCCTGGATGCCGAGACCCCTCGCCTGGCGGGCGATCAGGCCGGCGTCCGTGTAGTAGCCGGGCACGAAGAGAACGTCGGGCCTTTTCGCCTGGATGGCCGTCAGTTGCGCGTGGAAATCGCTGTCCCCCTCGGCGTACTTGAGCTCGGCGATGATGGTTCCGCCCTGCGCGGTGAACTCGGTTCGGAATGCCTGGGCGAGGCCGACGCTGTAGTCGCTCTTCGAGTCGATCAGCGTCGCGGCGGTCTGCGCGTGGAGCGTCTGGCGGGCAAAGAGCGCGAGCGCCTTGCCCTGGTTCGGGTCGATGAAGCACACGCGGAAGATGTAGTCCCCCTTCTTGGTGACCTCGACGTTGGTCGAGGACGGGGACACCATCGGGACCTGGTAGCTCTGCGCGATCGGAGCGGCCGCGAGGGAGCGGGAAGAGGCGTTCTCTCCGATCAGCGCCACGACGTGGTTCTGCGTGATGAGCTTGGAAACGGCCGACGCGGCCTCGGATGGCTCGTTGCGGTCGTCCTCGATGAGCAGCTCGAGCTTCTTGCCGAGAACGCCGCCGGAGCGGTTGATCTCCTCGATCGCCAGCTTCGCGCCGTTTCGGCCCGAAAGGGCGAAGGTGGCCTGCGGGCCGGTCAGAGCGCCGAAGAACCCGATTTCGATGCTCTGCGTCGCCGTCGGTTTTTCTGCGCCGCAGGAGAGCGCCAGGCCGGCCGCGAAGAGGGCCGGAAGAAGACGCCGGTCTGTTCGCATCGACCGCATTCTAAGGCTCCCGCGCCCGCGGGACGCCGGCGGCGATCGCGGTACGATCCCTTCGGTCGAGGAGGAGGGCGGAAATGCCGCGGATCAGCCGGCTCGGGCGGTCTCAGGTTTCTGGGGCGGCCCTGGACACGTTCGAGCGCAAGATCGCGGAGCGGGGGAACATCCCGAACATGTACCGGGTCTTCGCGCACCGCCCCTGGATCCTGTCCACCATGGACGCCCACTTTTCGGCCGTGATGGGCTCCGGAACGGTCTCGCTGAAGTTGAAGGAGCTGCTCGCCCTTCAGACTTCCCTCGCGAACGCGTGCCACTATTGAACGCGATCTCACACCGCTCTGGCAGAGCGGCTGGGCGCGACGCCGGAACAGATCTCGAGCCTTCTCGACTTCGAGACGGGCCCTTTCGATGACCGCGAGAAGGCCGCGCTCCGCTTCGGGCTCGAGATGACCCGCGACGCCAACCGCGTGTCGGACGAGACCTTCGCGCAACTTCGCCGCCACTTCGACGAAGGAGAGGCCGTGGAGGTCGCCTGCGTCGTCGGCCTCTTCGCATACTTCAACCGGTTCAACGAAGCGCTCCGGATGGAACCGACCGGCGCAGGCGAAGGCGTGGACTCGTAGGGGGAATCGGCGATCGGGTGATCGGGTGATTTATCGGGTGATCGGGAAACGGGAAACGGGAAACAGGAATCCGGAACTCGGATGATCGCGTAGTTTGTAGTGGAGGTCGGCCACCCGATCGCCGATCGCAGATCACCCGATTGATCACCCGATCACCCGATCGCAAATCGCCGATTCGTCCATCCGCCTCTGATAATCTTGCGCGCTCGAAGAGAGGTGCGCGAACAGCTCATGAATGACAAGTCCTACGACGTCAGCATCATCGGTTCCGGCCCGGGCGGCTACGTCGCGGCGGTCCGGGCGGCCCAGATCGGGATGACGGTGCAGGTCGTGGAGCTCGAGCCGCGCCTCGGCGGCGTCTGCACGCTGCGCGGGTGCATTCC
>DATNMZ010000508.1:0-4163 GCA_035602095.1 Thermoanaerobaculia bacterium | reverse complement strand
GAACCATCGAGCCTCCGCCGCGTCGTCTCCGCCCTGTAGCTTTCCCGACACCCGCGCCGCTTCGTAGAGCACCGTCACGTTGTGTCCGCGCGGATCGCGATCGGGGTCCGAGTACACGCCGAGCAGCGCTCCGACGCGCACTTCGAGGCCCGTCTCCTCGAGCGCCTCCCGGGCGCAACACTCCTCCGTCCTCTCGTTCCAGTCGAGGAAGCCACCGGGAAGACCCCACCGGCCCTTAAATGGCGGTCGGCCGCGGCGCACGAGGAGGAGCCGCCCCTTTTCGTCGCGAATCCAGGCGTCCACGGTGATTCGCGGGACCCTCTTGCGCTTGTAGAAAATGGCCGGATCGGTCACGCGTCTCCCGGATCGGGGGGGCCATAGCCCTCGAAGAACTCGCGAATGTCCCGCGCGGGATGGTTCGTGACGAGCTCCTGGGGCGACTCGCCGTACCAGTCGCGCGGCAGACGGGACGCGTATGGCTCTTCGAGAAAGCGGCGGCAGATGAGCGCGATGACGCCGCGGTCCGTCTCGCTCCGGATCAGCCGGCCGGCCGCCTGGACGACGCGCGTCATGCCGGGCAGGAGGTACGCGTAGTCGAACCCCGCGTCCTCCCTCTCGTCAAAATAGCGGCGCAGCAGTTCCCGTTCGAAGGAAACCTGCGGGAGAGCGGGGGAGACCACGAAGACGCCGGAGAGCAGCTCTCCCGGATAGTCCACGCCCTCGGCATACATGCCTCCCGAAACCGCGAGGAGAAGAATGCCTTCCGGGGGCGGCGTGGCGAGGGACGCGAGAATGCTCTGACGCTCGAATTCGGGAAGGTTCGGCCGCTGGACGAGCAGGTGCGCGCGCGTCCTCGGCATGAGCGCGGCCACTTCCGTCAGGTAGCGGTAGGAGGGGAAGAGAACCAGGTCGTTGCCCCCGTGCGCGTCCGACATCTCCGCGATCAGTTTCGCGACCCGTCCATAGCTCTTGTCGCGCGCTGAGAACGTCGTCCGCACCTGCGGCAGGATCATGAGCTTGCGGTTCTCGCGGGGAAACGGCGGCGGGAGCGACACCGACGAGGTACGGCCCGCGTCGAGCCCCAGGACACGTCGAAAGGACTCCGCGGGCGAGAGCGTGGCCGAAAGGAGGATCGTCGAGGACGCGGCGGCAAAAACGGGGGCGAGGACCTTCGCCGGGTCGAGGCAGACGATCGCAAGACGGATGCCGGCGGCCCGCCGCTCGACGACGCACGTGAACTCGGGGCCGTAGAGATTGAGCACCGCGCCAAAACGCAGGAGTGCGAAGTGAATCTCGAGGACCGGGTCGTCCACGAGCGCCAGCTTCGATTCGCGTTTCCACGCCAGGTAACGAAGGAGCTTCGGTTCCCACTCCGCCCGCAGCGTCTGGATGGCCTCCGCGTGCGGATGAGTCTCCGCGATCGCATCCCCGTCCGGAAGCTCTTCGGCGGCGCTCTCGAGAAGCGCCAGGAGGTCTTCGGCCGACGCGAGCAAGTCAGTGAAGAGATCGCCGGGCTGCAGCGCGAGCCGGTTCGCCAGAGCTCGAAGCTCCTCCTCCAGGATCTCGGGGGAAAAGATCTGGCGCGCGCGATCGGGGAGGTTGTGCGCCTCGTCGACGAGAAGGATCGCGTTGCGCAACCCGTCGCCGGTCAGATGACGCAGCGCGACGCCCGGCTCGAACACGTAGTTGTAGTCGGCCACGATGGCGTCCGCCCGCGCGGCGAGCTCGAGCTGCACTTCGAAAGGGCAGACCTCTTCCCGCCGGGCCTCTTCGAAGACGATCGAGGGGTCGTGGTGCGAGTAGCTGTCGCGCAGACGTCCGAGAATGTCGGAGCGCTCCATCTTTTCGGGGTAGTTCTTCGCGAATCGGCAGAACTCCTCGTGGCAGAGGATCCGGTCGTTCGCGCACATCCTTTCCTTCGCGCGGACCTGCAGGGTGTGGAAGGCCCGCTCGTTCATCGCGACGAGGGCCTGCACGGCCATCTTCTGCTGGAGGCCCTTGGACGTGAGGAAAACGACCTGTCGTCCGGACGCGAGGCCGGCGGCGAGGGCGGGGTGGAGGGCCGCCGCCGTCTTCCCCGAGCCCGTTGGCGCCTCCCCAATGAGCGTCTCGCCTTGGGCGATCGCGGTCCGGACGGCCGCCATCAGAGGCTCCTGAACGGGACGCGGGGCGGTATGGGGAAACGGGAGACGCGTCGCGGCCTTTGCCTTGCGGCGCCGGGACGCCTCCTGGCCGCGCCAGATCGCGAGGAGGCGGGCGAGCCCGCGCTCCACCGCGCGATCGAAGTCGGTTCCGGCGTCGGGAACGGCGATCGAGACTTCCTCGCCCGTTTCGATGTCCACGTAAACGAGGGCACCGGAGACGCTCGGGTGGCCGAGCCGGCGCCAGAGTGAGCAGTAGGCGAGCAACTGCCTGCGGTCGCGCTCGAACGAGGCGCCGCTCGGGCGCACGCCCTCGACCGAGAGGTTCGTCGATTTGAGCTCTTCGATGTACCAGTGGCCCGGACGGCGCTCGACGCAGCCATCGAGGCGTCCGGTCAGGATCGCGGTCCAATCCTCGACCGGAATCCGCGCCTGGAGGTGCACTTCCGCCCGGTAGGCCGGATGCGCGTTGCAGCGCGCCGCGAGGACGCGCGCATGCATCTGAGCACCGAGGCCGAGGCGCCGCCATCCGTCGCCGCGGTCGAAGCCGACGCGTCGGAAGCCCTCTTCCTCGGCGAGCTCGCGCACGGAGACTTCGAAAGTCTTCGTCCCTTCATCGAATTTCACGGAATTCCGATTATAATTTGTAAGTGCAGCGTTCCTTCCTCTGGCGTCTTCTGGCCGTCACCCTCCTCCTCCTGATCGCCGCCGACCCGATTTCCGCAACGCCGCGCCGTCGCGGCGCCCGCCGGCGGTCGTCCGCCGAGGCGAGATTGCCGGAGCCGCGCTCTCTGGCGGAAGCGCTCGAGCAGGCGGTCCGCAGAGTCCCCGCGAAGGCGAACGGCGTCTCCATCTCGGTCGGGGACCTGGGGAACGGAGAGGTCATCTTCGAGCGCAATCCGGAGATGCCGGAGACGATCGCCTCGATCACCAAGCTCTTCACGACGGCCGCCGCGCTGCACTTCCTCGGGCCCGACTACAAGTTCCGAACGACTTTCTGGCGCCGGGGAGAGATCAAGGACGGCGCGCTGATCGGGTCCCTCCTCGTCGTCGGGGGAGGCGACCCGAACATTTCGGGACGGTTCTACAACGACGATTTCAACGCCGTGTTCGACCGCTGGGCGCAGGGCCTCGTCCAGGCGGGCGTGAAGCAGGTTGTCGGAGATCTCATTCTCAACACGTCTTTTTTCGACTCCGTCGAACGTCATCCCGAATGGCCGTCCGGGCAGGAGGCGAAGTGGTACCAGGCGCCGATTTCGGCCCTCGCCTTCAATGACAACGTGGTGCTGGTGTCGATTCGCCCGGGGGCGCGTCCGGGCAAGCCGGCCGCGGTCTCGATCGACCCGCCGACGGGCGTGCTCCATGCGTTCTCCTCCGCGCGGACCGTTTCGAGACGCGGAGCAGTTCGGGTCGCCGTCCGGCGGTCCGCGGGTTCCGACAACGTGACGGTCTCCGGGACCGTGCCGGCTCGTCCGGTCTGGTGGTCCACCCCGATCGCCGTGGACAGTGCGCCGGAGTTCTTCGGGGCCGCGCTGAAGGCTCGGCTGAAGAACGCGGGCATCCAGATGACCGGCAGCGTCGTCGAGAAGCCGATCAAACCGGACGCGAGCTGGCTCCTGATCGCCCAGACCGAGTCGGACATCCTGCCGACGCTCGCGATCGTCAACAAGCACAGCCAGGGGTTCTACGCGGAGCAGGTGTTCAAGACGATGGCAGCCGAGAAGATGGGGCAGGGGACCTGGGCGAGCGGGGTGGCTCTCGTGAAGCAATTCCTAACGGGGCTCGGCCTGGACCCCGCCCGATACGACCTGCGCGACGGTTCGGGCCTGTCCCCCTACAACCGCGTCGGGGCCGCGGACCTCGTGAAGTTCCTGCTGGCCATGAACCGCGACCCCCACGCCGCCGAATGGAAAGCCACCTTGGCGATGTCCGGGGAGTCGGAAGGCACGCTCCGGCACCGTCTGCGGGAGGCGGACCTGAAAGGCCGAATTCTGGCCAAAACCGGCACCATCAACGGGGTTT
>DATNMZ010000507.1:0-2422 GCA_035602095.1 Thermoanaerobaculia bacterium | reverse complement strand
AAGTCGGTTGCCCAGGTTTTCATCTCCGTGGCGCAGAGCGACGGCTCGCAGTAATCGTCGCTGCACGCTGCGCGACGGATCTGGCTTCGCCACCGGCGCCGGAATACTGGCGTCGTGACCGCAGAGAGCCCCCGCCGTCCGGTCCCGGTCGGGCCGTAGGGGAGGGGCTTGTCCCTCCCGCTCCCTGCGGACCCGAGACAGCACAGCAATTCGGGGGTCCGATCTTTATTACAGGGTCCCAAGTATGGGGTCTGATCTTTATTATACATTAACGCCGAACAACAGCTGCTCGGCACAAGCACGGATCCCGGATCCACCGTCCTCATTGTGTACTTATGGAACAATCATAGACACATGCGGCCGCACGTGGGGACCCTCGAGCGAATAATGCGACGCAACAATAGAAATAAGCGTGGATTAATCGCAGCGGCGTTTCTCCTGTGATAGCGTCAAGATCCTTCAAAGGTCCAAGCTGGCGCTGGTTCCTTGTCGACGCCGGCCCTCCGTTTCGGATACTCCGATGAAGACCACCTGTTCAAGGGTTCGGGAGAAAGCATCATGCAGTTCGCACGTAACGTCCAGTTCCAGGTGAAGACGGGCAAAGAGCAGGAGCTCAACAACCTCTTCGAGAGAGAAGTCCTTCCGGTTCTGCGCAAGCAGACCGGCTTCCAGGAGGAAGTGATGCTCGTCAACCCCAAGGGAGCGCACTTCATCAGCCTCTGGGACAACCGGAAGAACGCCGAGACCTACGGGACGGCAACCTATCCGACTCTCCTGGCGAAGATCACCCAGTACATCGTCGGAACTCCGCAGGTGGAGACCTACGAGACCGCTTCCAGCTTCGCACGCGCGTAATTGCGCTTCCGGGGACGCGCAAGCGCCCTCGATCCGACGGGGCCCCGAAAGGGGCCTCTTTTTTTTGCCATCGACGCAATCTGGTCGCCGCGGCGACCTTCGCCGAGCGAGACGAAGTGAAGAGGCCGTCGCGCCATGTTCCTCGAGGCTGACCTGTCCTCTCATCCGCAGAGCTATGCTCATCGGGTTCTTTCGAACGATGCCGCCGAAACCCATGAAGCCCGTCAGCGAGGCCACCACCGCGCCGGCGTCGCGACGGACCCTCCTCGCGCGGTCCGGATACCTGCTGGTGCCGCCGGAAGTCGTCGTCAGCCCCGAGTCGCGGCTCGAATACCGCGTCGATCGGTTGCTCGGCGAGGGCGGCTATGGACAGGCGTATCTCGCGACCCGCCTCGGGCGCGCGCGAGGGGTTCCCGCGACCGTCTGCATCAAGGCGAGCGAGCACATCGACGAGTGGGTGCGCGAGGCGTACTTCGGCCAGCTCCTCGACGGCGATCCGCGGGCGATCCGCGTGTACGACGTCTTCCCCTGGATGCGGCCGAATCGTCCCGTTCTGTACTGCCTCGCGCTCGAGTACGCGCGTCACGGAGACCTCCGGGCGTTTCTTCACCGCACGAACAAGAAGTGGCCCGAAGCCGCCGCGCGGCGTGAGATCGCGGGCATCCTGCAGGTGCTCGGCAAGCTCCACCGCGGCCAGATGCTCCATCGGGATCTCACGCCGATGAACGTCTTCGTCTGCGACGACCGTACCTTGAAGCTCGGAGACTTCGGGATCGTGCGGCACCAGGGCGACCGAAGGGGAATCCGCGTGCGCACGCTCAACCGGCTCACGGCCCCGCTCGAAATCCTCGACGGCGGCGCCCCCAAGTGGCAGGCGCGCGACGATGTGTATCAGGTGGGGCAGCTTCTCGGAATGCTCGTGAAGGGCGACGCCCGCGCGCGGATTCGAACCGGCGAGATCCGCGGTCTTCGCTGCACCGACCACTTGAAGGAGATCGTGTACCGCTGCATCGGCGAGCGCCGGAAGCGCTACGAGAGCGCCGACGAGCTGATCCAGGCGCTGCACCATCGGCGCCCCGCGCTCCTGGCCGGAGCGGTGCGGACTCTGGCAGGCGTCCACCTCGCCTTCACGGGAATCCTGACGAGGCGTCGCAGCGAGGCCGTCCGCGCGGCGCGCCGGGCGGGAGCGATCGTTCACGGCGCGCCCTCGGCACGCACGACCGTCATCGTCCGCGGCCGGCCGAACCCGCTGCAGGCGGCGGGACGCGAAGGAGGCCGCAAGCTCCTGGAGATCAAGCGGCTGCGCGAGAAGGGACACCGGATCACGCTGCTCGACGAGAAGCGCTTCTGGAAGCTCGTATCGCGCAAGACGTCCGCGTGAACGTCCTGCTCTTCGGCGCGACCGGCATGGTCGGGCAAGGAGTCCTGCGCGAGTGCCTCCTGGATCCCGGCGTCCAGCGCGTCCTGGCTGTGGGCCGCAGCTCGACAGAGCAGCGCGACGAGAAGTTGCGAGAGCTCGTCCTGCCCGATGTCGCGGATCTCGGGGCCGCCGAGGCGGAGCTCACTG
>DATNMZ010000506.1:0-9451 GCA_035602095.1 Thermoanaerobaculia bacterium | reverse complement strand
TCCCTCGGGCTGATCGTCGCGTCGATCCTGTCCAAGAAACTCGCGTCGGGGACGACGGGAATCGTCTTCGACGTCAAGACGGGCAACGGCGCTTTCTTAAAGACAGTGGCGGAGTCGAGAGCGCTCGGGCGCGCCCTGGTCGACACCTCGCGGGCCGCCGGCCGGCAGGCCAGCGGCTGGATCACGGACATGTCGCGGCCCCTCGGGCGCGCGGTCGGGAACTCGCTCGAGGCGGAGGAGGCCATCCTCGTCCTTCGCAACGAGGGGCCGGCCCCGGTCCGCGAGCTCTGCCTGATCCTGGGCGCCGACATGCTCCGGTTCGCGGAGCCCGGCATCTCCGAAGGGGAGGCGCGCCGGCGCCTCGAATCGGCGTTCGATTCCGGCCGGGCCGCCGAGAGGTTCGCGCGGCTCATCGAGTTTCAGGGCGGGGATCCGAAGGTGGTGGAGGATCTCTCGCGGCTGCCGCAGCCGAAGTCCCGCACTCCGGCCAAAGCGCCGCGGTCCGGTTTCGTACGGGCCATCCAGACGGAGAGGATGGGGTTCCTGTCGATCGACATCGGTTGCGGGCGCCGCACGCGGGAAGACGAGATCGATTTCGCGTCCGGCTTCCTCGTGGAAAAGAGCGTCGGCGACCGCGTCGAAAAAGGGGAGACGCTCGCCGTCCTGTGCCTCGGCGAGCGCCCCGCGCCGCGGCCCGGGATCGAGAAGGAGCTCGCCGCGCTCTTCGAGATCGGAGACGAAGCCGTCGCGCCGCCGGATCTCGCGATCGAGCGGCTGTAGGCGGAGCGCGGGCGGAGCGGGGAAGCGAGACGGAGGCGCCCGGTTAGAATTCGGGCGTGCTCTATCGGTTCGACAGCGTCCGAAAGTCCTACGGCCCCAAGGAGGTGCTGCGCGATGTCACGTGGCAGCACAACCCCGGGCAGAAGGTGGGGCTCGTCGGGCGCAACGGCGCGGGCAAGACGACCCTTTTGCGGATCGCGCTCGGCCGGGAGGAGCCCGACGCCGGAGAATTCGTCCGGGCGAACGCGCTCAAGATCCAGACCGTCGATCAGTCCCTGGCGCCGGATCTGCTCGGGGAGACCCTGCACGACTACACGGCCGGCGCCTTCGCCGAGCTCCATGGGATCGAGTCGGAAATGCGGCGCCTCGAGCACGCGATGGCCGACGGGGACAGCTCGGCCTCGCTTCACGACCGCTACGATGCCATCTCCCACCGGTTCGAGAACGAGGGCGGTTACGACATGGTCGCGGAGGTCGAAAAGGCGCTCTCCGGTCTCGGTTTCGAACGCGCGGATTTTGACCGCCCCCTCTCCGAGCTCTCCGGAGGCCAGAAGAATCGAGCGATGCTCGCCCGGGCGATTCTTGCGAACCCGGACGTTCTGCTGCTGGACGAGCCGACCAACCACCTCGACTTCAACGCCGTGGAGTTCCTCGAGGACTACCTGGCGCGGTCGCGCCGCGCCTACCTGGTGGTGACGCACGACCGCCGCTTTCTCGACACCGTCGCCGAAGAGATCATCGACCTGGAGAACGGCCGGCTGTCCTCGTACGGGGGCGGCTACACGTCCTACAAGCGGCAGAAGGCCGAGCGCATCCTGACCGCGACGCGCGCCTTCGAAAAGCAGCAGGACTTCATCGACAAGGAAAAGGAGTACATCCGCCGGAACATCGCGGGACAGAACTCCCGGCAGGCGAAGGGCCGCCGGACCAAGCTCGCCCGGGTCGAGGTGCTCGAGCGGCCGAGCGAGGACTCGACGGCGGTCGCGTTCCGCTTCGACGCGGCGCGGATCGGCGGGCGCAGTTTTCTGCGGGCAAAGCACCTGGACGCGGGGTACGCGCCCGGAGAGCCGATCGTCCGGGACGTCTCGTTCGAGCTCCTCCGGGGCGAGCGCATGGCGATCCTCGGTGAGAACGGCACGGGGAAGACGACTCTTCTGAAGACGCTCGCGGGCCGCCTCCCGGCGCTCCGCGGCGCCCCCCACACGGGTCACGACGTCTCGATCGGATACTACGACCAGGAGCTGAAGGACCTCGATCCGAAGGGACGCGCCATCGACGCCGTCTGGGATCAGAACCCGCAGGCAACCGAGGAGGCGATGCGCTCCTATCTCGCCCGGTTCGCCTTCCGGGGCGACGAGGTCTTCGTGCCGATCTCGGGCCTGTCGGGCGGCGAGAAGGGAAGGCTCACGCTGGCGGTCGTCATGATGCAGCGCCACAACCTGCTCCTCTTGGACGAGCCGACGAACCACCTCGATCTCGACTCGCGCGAGGCGCTCGAGGAGTCTCTCGACGGATTTCCGGGCTCGATCGTCTTCGTCTCGCACGACCGCGCCTTCATCGACCGGCTCGCGACTCGCGTTCTCGACCTCCGCGCCGGGCGCGCGGTCTCGATGGAGGGGAACTATTCGGAGACCTCCTCCGCCCGGGCCGAGCGTCGGAAGCGTCCGGAACCGACGGGCGCCGCCGGCGGCCCCTCCTCGGAGGCGGGCGCGCCTGCGCGGGAGGCCCTCCGCGCTGCGAAGGACTCCCCGCGGCCCAATCGACCGGCCGGGGGGCTTCCCGCGGGGGCGGCGCGGGAGAGCCCGGACGGGGACGGGTCGAAGCGCCGCCGGCGCATCAAGGCTCTCGAAGAGAAGATCGCGGCGCTCGAAGCCGTCGTCGACACCCTCGAGAGCCGGTTGTGGGAAGAGGCTTTGACGCTGGGGCCGGTCGCGTCGCGCAACCTCGCCGCGGAGAAGGCGGCGCGCCGGCAGGAGCTCGACGCTCTCGTCGAGGACTGGGCGAGGCTCTCCGAGGAGGAAGGGCAGGGAGCGGGTCTCTCGTCGTGAGCGCTGCCGCGGAGGCGAGGGCGGCGATCCTCGCGATTGGCAGCGAAATGCTCGGGCCGCTGCGTCAGGACACCAACTCGCTCTGGTTGACGTCGCGGCTCGAGGAGATCGGAATCCCGGTCGTTCGGAAAACGATCATCGGCGACGATTCCGAGGCGATCGTGCGGGAGCTCGACGTGACCGCTTCGCAGGCGACGCTGATCTTCTCAACGGGGGGGCTCGGGCCGACCGCCGACGACGTCACCGTGGCTGCCGTCGCCCGGTGGCTGGCCACTCCCCTCGTCCGAAACGAGGACTTCCTCCGGAGGATGAGAGCGCGGTTCGAGTCCCGGGGAATGCGCATGCCGCCCGTCAACGAGAAACAGGCGGACTTCCCCGCCGGCGCTCGAGTGCTCGAGAACCCGCGGGGGACCGCCCCGGGATTCTGGGCAGATCGACTCGGCTGCGAGATCGTGCTCCTGCCCGGAGTCCCCTCCGAGATGCGCGAGATCATGGAGAGGAGCGTTCTGCCGGAGCTTTCACGGCGCGCGGGTGGGATGGTCTTCCGGAGGCGGGTGCTTCGGATCGCCGGGATCGGGGAATCGGCCGTCGAAGAGCTGGTCGAGCCGGTCTATGCCCGCTGGAAGGCGCATCCGGTGACGATCCTCGCTTCTCCCGGCGAGGTCCAGCTCCACCTCGGGGTCCAGGGCGCGCCGGAGGAGGCCGAGGCGACGCTCGCCGCCATGGAGCAGGATTTTCGCTCCGTCCTCGGGCAGCGCGTCTTCGGCGAGGACGGCGAGGAGCTTCCGGCCGCGGTCGGCCGCCTCCTCCGTGACGCGGGAAAGACGCTCGCCCTCGCCGAGTCGTGCACGGGAGGGATGATCGCCTCCCTGATCACGGACGTGCCGGGCTCGAGCGACTACTTCCTGGGCGGCGTGGTCCCCTACGGGAACCCGGCCAAGGAATCCCTTCTGGGCGTCCGCCGGGAGACGCTTCTCGCGGGGGGAGCCGTGTCAGAGGAGACCGTGCGGGAGATGGCGCGGGGCGCGCGCGACCGGTTCGGCGCCGACCTCGCGGCCGCGGTCACCGGCATCGCAGGTCCCTCGGGCGGTACGGAGGAAAAGCCGGTGGGAACCGTCTGGTTCGCGGTCGCGGACCGCGACGGGCGGGAGACGGCGAAGCGGCGCGCGTTCGTGGGGGATCGCGCCGTCGTCCGGAGGGCCGCCTCCGTTCACGCGCTCGAGCTCCTGCGGCGGCACCTCGTCGGCTGGCCGGGCTGAGCCGCCGGCCGGCGCGGCGACACGGGGAGGAGAAACGGTGCGCGCATTCCTCGCGATCCCGCGCGATGCGGCATGGTCGGAAAGCACCCGGAGATTCGTGGAGACCATCCGTGGGACGTTGCCGGAGGCGGGCTGGACGCGGCCTCCGGCGTGGCATCTGACCATCAAGTTCCTGGGCGAGGCGAACCCGGAAGCGCTGGCGGCCTTCGGCGAGTCCATTGCGCGCGTCGCCGCCGACGTCGTTGCCGGAGAGTTGCGGGCGCAGGGCGCGATCGTGTTTCCGAGCCGCGGCCCTGCCCGCGTCCTGGCGATCACGTTCGCGCAGTCGGAGGCCCTCGCCGGAGTGGACCGGCTGGCTGCGGCGGCGGAGGAAGAGGCGCGGCGGCTCGGGCTGGAGAAAGAGGATCGCCGCTTTCATCCCCACGTGACCCTGGCGCGAGCGCGGTCCCGCTGGCCGGCACGAGCCGTCGATCGCTTCCGGGAGGCGGCGGGGGCCTGGAGCTTCCCTCCCTGGCGAGCCAGCTCCTGCGTGCTCTACACGAGCCGGCTGGAGCCATCCGGCGCCGTCCATACGCCGGTCGTGGAATGCTCGTTCGCCGGCGCCCCCTGAGACGGGAAACGCGAAACGGGAGACGGGAAACGGGAAACGAAACCCGGTACCCACCGCTGTCCTACCGACGGCACTTCGGAAGGCGGACGCGTTAGCGGTTGGAACCGAAGCGGCGCCGGGCGATACTCCGGCGGTGCCCGCCCCTTCGAGGTACTCCCGGCCGTGAACCCGTGGGCTCTCCTGCTGGCGGCCTCGGGATACCTCCTCGGGTCGGTCTCTTTCGCCGTTCTCGTCGTCCGTTTGAAGACCGGGAAAGACATCCGCGCCGTGGGCTCCGGCAACGCGGGCGCGACGAACGTCCTCCGCGCCCATGGAAAGGCTCTCGGCCTCCTGGTCGCGTTCCTCGACCTTGCGAAGGGAACGGCCGCGGTCGTCCTCGTCCGGCTCGTGACGTCCGACCCGCGCGCGGCCGCGCTCGCCGCCCTGGCCGCGATCCTCGGGCATGTCTTTCCGATTTTCTACGGCTTTCGCGGAGGCAAGGGCGTCGCCACGGCGATCGGAGCGTTCCTCGTCCTCGCCCCGGCCGCGACGCTCGTCTGCGCGGGTGTCTTCGTCGCGGTCGTCGCGATCACGCGCTACGTCTCGCTCGGTTCGATGATCGGCATGACCCTCCTGCCGGCCGTGGCCGGACTCTTCCACGCGCCCTTGCCCGTGATCGGCGCCGCCGCGGGAGCCGCCGTGCTGATCGTCTTCAAGCACCTGGAAAATCTGAAGCGGCTCGCCCGCGGAGAAGAGCGCAGGATCGGACGATGAAGGTGGCCATCCTCGGCGCCGGGTCGTGGGGCACCGCGCTCGCGATCCATCTCGGCCGCGCCGGGCACGACGTGCTGCTCTGGAGCCGGGATCCCGCCGTGACGGCTCACATCCAGGCGAAGAGGACGCATCCGCGGCGGATGCGGGAAACCCCCCTTCCGGCGGGGGTCCGCGCGACGGCCAGCCTGCCGGAAGGGCTCGCGCACTCCGAGACCGCCGTCATCGCGGTCCCCTGCGCTTCCTTCCGCGCGCTCTTCGAGAGCATGCCCGAGCGCGGGCTCGCGCGCCGGTTTCTGTCGACCGCGAAGGGGATCGAGCCGGACACGCTGCGCCGGATGTCGGAGATCATCCTCGAGTATCGTCCGGCGGCGTCCGTCGCGGCGCTGTCAGGCCCGACCTTCGCGGAGGGCGTCGCGCGGGGAGACCCGTCCGCGGCGGTGGTGGCGGACGCGGGCGGGGGGTTCGCGCGCGACCTCCAGGCGGAGTTCTCGGACGCGCGGCTACGCCTGTACACCTCCGACGATCTCGTCGGCGTGGAGCTCGCCGGAGCCTTGAAAAACGTCGTTGCGATCGCCGCCGGAATCGTGGCGGGCCTCGGATTCGGTCCCAACACGGTCGCCGCGCTCGTCACGCGAGGCCTCTCGGAGCTGGGACGCATCGTTCTCGCCCGCGGCGGGCAGGCGCGGACCGTGGCGGGGCTCGCCGGCGTCGGCGACCTTCTCTTGACCTGCACGGGGAGTCAGTCTCGCAACCGCCGCGTCGGAGAGGAGATCGGCCGCGGCCGCAAGCTCGCGGAGATCCTCGTCGAGATGCCCGAGGTGGCGGAGGGGGCGCGGACGTGTCTGGCGGTCCCCCGCATGGCGGCGGAGGCGGGGATCGAAGCCCCGATCGCCGAGGCCGTCGTCCAGGTTCTCTATGAAAACGTTCCGGCGAGAGGAGCGGTCGAGCGGTTGATGACCAGGACGTTGAGGGAGGAATAGCGGGGCAGTAAGCGGGAATCGGGTGATTGGCGATCGGGTGATCGGGTGATTAATCGGGTGATGGGGTTATCCGGTGAAGTTGGTCCGGTCGGCCCGCCCGATCACCCGATCGCAGATGGCTGATCGCAGGTGATCTAGCTGGCCTTCCGGAGCTTCTTGCGCTTCTCGAGGACGCGAATCGGCAGAACGATGGCGTGCAGGCCGGCGAACTGGAGCCGGCGCTGGATTCCGAAGGCCGTCTCGTTGTGGAGGAGCCGGTAGTAGAAGCGGTCGGTTTCGAAGACGAGCTGGCCGAGATAGAAGATGGATCGCGGGAACTCCTTTCGGATTTCCTCGCTCAGCCGGACGACCTCGTTGACCGCCTCCGTTCCGATGGCGTACCGGTACTCCGCCCGGAAGCCGAGCCGGTGCGCGTAGGAGACGTACTTCTCGAGGTCGCTGACCGTCTGCTTCTTGAGCGCCTCGATCTCGGCGACGCCCTTGAAGTGGGAGGAGTCGACGACACCGACCGAGACGAAGACGTAGTTCTTGTAGAGGCGGGGAAAGAGGTTCTGTACCGAGAGGACCGTGTGCACGCCGAGCCCCGAGAATCCGTTGACGAGCATCACCGCGACCGGCTCGTCGCGCGGAATCGGCGTGTGCGGCTCCTCGTGCTCGCGCACGGGAATCGTCAGAAGGGCGTCGTCCAGGCGGCTCAACTGTTCGCGAACGCGGAGATAGTGGCGCTTTACGAGAAAAGAGATCGAGACGACGGTCGCCGTGACGACGACGGTGACCCAGCCTCCCTCCCCGAATTTCTCATAGATGGTGACGACGAGAATCGACGCGCACAGCACCAGGCCGACGAACTGCAGGAGAAAGTTCGCTTTCCAGCCCGGGGTGTTTCGTTCGAGCCACCAGTGCCGGGCCATCCCGAGCAGCGTCAGGGTGAACGTCAGAAAAACGTTGATGGCGTACATGACGAGGAGGAGGGAAACGGAGCCGTGCGTGTAGACGAGCGTCGCGAAGGCCGCCAGCGCCATCAGCCAGATACCGTTGTTCGTGACGAGGCGGTCCGAGAGCTGCGCGAACCGGCGCGGCGCCCAGGAATCCGTCGCCATGTTCGCCAGGATCCGCGGGCCGTCCAGGAAACCGGTCTGCGCCGCGACGAAGAGCAGGCATCCGGCGGAGACGAGGGTCACGACCACGAGAATCTGTCCCACGGCGAAGCCGCCGATGCTCCACGCACCGAACACGCGCTCCGCGAGGACCGCGTTCATGACCTTGGTCGGATGGGGGCGCGAACCGGTGAGCAGATACGCCAGGATGATGCCGCTGGCGGTAAAGGCGAGCGAGACGGCCATGTACAGCATGGTTCGCTTCGCGTTCTGGACCTTTGGCTCGCGGAGAATCTGAACCCCGTTCGAGACGGCCTCGATCCCGGTGTACGCGCCGCCGCCGAGCGAATACGCCCGCAGGATGATCAGGAACATCGGAAGAAACCCGATCGCGGAGGAAGTGTTCTTCGCTTCCCCGATGGCCCCGGAGAAAACCGTCGGGAGAGCGAAGAAATGCTGGGCCAGCGCCGCCGTGATCAGCAGGAAATGCGTCGCGATGAAGAGCAGGAAGATCGGGACGAGGACCGTGACGCTCTCCTTGATTCCGCGCAGGTTCAGGAGGACGAGCAGCGCGAGGATGAAGAGCTTCGAACCGAATTGATACCGGTGCAGGTGTTCCGGCAGGAAGCTGAAGATCTGATCGACTCCGGACGCCGCCGAGGTCGAGATCGTGAGGACGTAGTCCACGATCAGCGCGCAACCGGAGACGACGCCGAACCGCGGACCGAGGAGCTTCGTCGCGACGAGGTACCCGCCGCCGCCGCCGGGGAAGAGCTCGATGACCTTGCTGTAGCAGGCGGAGATGATGAGGACGGTCCCCGCGATCATGAAGGCGAGGATCACCGCGAGATACGCGTGCGATCCGAGGGCCTTGAAGGCTTCCTCGGGGCCGTAGGCGGAGGAGGAGAGGCCGTCCGCTCCAAGCCCCACCCATGCCAGGAAGGCCGCGAGTGTCACGTGGTGGAAAATCCGCGGGTCCGTCGGGTCCCGCGCCTTTCCGACGAGAAGGTTCTTGAGGGTGTTCGGCAAGGTCTCCCCGCCGCGAGGCGGGAGCGCGATTATCCGGGGATGGTCGTGGCCGAGTCAAACCCGTTGCACGTGATATGTTTCCCCGAGAGGTACGGGGAGTTGAGGGCGGAAGGGAACCTCGGGAGGATGCCCTCGCGGTCTCGCGAGCGGCTTCTCTGGGCCCGTCCGCCGCCCCTGCCGGGAAACGCGCGACAGGACGATCCGGTCCGGAATTCGCCGGGGGCCTGGGTGTTATCGAGATCGGTCATTCACTCGGTTTTTGAGGTCCGCGGCGCAATTCAGCGCCGACGGAGAGGAGGACGAATGAAGAAGGTTTTTGCTCTCTCGCTGGTGGCGGTTCTGTGTCTGGCGGTCGTCGCCGTGGCGGGGGACGACAAGATGGGCGGCAAGGCGAAGCCGAACGAGGGGACGATCTCCAAGCTCGACACGGCCGCGAAGACGATGACGGTCAAGGACAGCGCCGGCAAGGAAACCGCCGTGTACTGGAACGACGCGACGAAGGTCGAGGGTGGCGAGCTGAAGGAAGGCTCCCTGGTTCACTACAAGGGCACCGAGAAGGACGGCAAGCTGTGGGCGACCTGGGTACACGTCGGCGAAATGAAAAAGATGTGATTTCGGGTTTCGTCCTTTCCCCGGGGGCGGCGCAAGCCGCCCCTTTCGTTTTCTGGGGGCGGCGCGCTCGTCCCTGCCAGCGGGCGGCCGCAAGGGCCGCCCCTATGAATCCAAAGCAGCACACTGTTACGGAACACGAACCGCCGGGGCCCTGCTAGAATCCCGGAACGGTCTCCCGAGTACCTCCGACGCGGCGCCCCGTCGCCCTCTTCCTCCTGCTTCTCGCCTGCGGGCCGGCGGCGCTCCGCGCCCAGGGCGAGAAAGCGAGCCGCCCGGTCGGAGC
>DATNMZ010000505.1:0-8382 GCA_035602095.1 Thermoanaerobaculia bacterium | reverse complement strand
CGGACGATGGAGGAGACGTGGGAGGCGATCGCGACGCTGCGGGAGCGCGGCGTCGCCGACGAGTTCGCCGCGTACCTCCTTCCGAACGCCGTCGCGATTCGATTCACGGAGTCCGCCGACCTCCTGAACCTGCACCACAAGTTCGCGATGCGCCTCTGCTACAACGCGCAGGAGGAGATCTGGCGGGCCTCGCAGGAAGAAGCTCTCCAGATCCGCGACGTCAACCCGCGCATCGGACCCTGGCTGCTCCCCCCGTGCACGCTGCGGCACCACGCCGGCGTGCGCCCCGTCTGTCCGGAAAGCGACCGTTTCTGCGGAGTGACGGTCTGGAGACAGGACGTGGAGACCTACCGCCGCGCCCTTTGATCGGGAGACGGGAGACGGGAAACGGGAAACGGGAAACGAAAAGGCCGTTAGGCGTGAGGCGTTAAGCGCAGGGCGGAATCGGGAATCGGGAATCGGGAATCGGGAATCGGGAATCGGACGTAATACCTCGGGGGAGCCCGTGATCGCGCTATTCTCGGAAAGCGGAGGTGCCCTTGAGTAAGTCTGCGCTCGTCGCCGCCTTCTGTTTCGCCGGATGTGCCGCGGCCGCGCTCGCGCAGCACTCGCCGGCGCCGGACGGCCCTGCGGAGGGGCCGCAGCGGGCGAACCCCGGCTCCGGCACCGCGCCCGGCGTCCATCCTCCCTCGCCCATGTCGGGCGGGCGCTTCGCCCCCGGCCCGCCGCCGCCCCCGCCCGGCAGCACGGAGCCCGTTCCCGCCGGAAGGGTCACGGTGGTCGAGACGATCTCGACGGGCACTCCCGTTCCGACGCCTCCGGCGACGGCCGTCGCGGCGCCTGCGAAAACTCCCGCGCCCACGGCGACTCCCGCGATCAAGAAAAAGAAGGGGAAGGGACGCAAGCCCTCCGCCCGTCTCGCGGCGACGCCGGCTCCGACGAAGGCTCCCGCGCTCCGATAGCGCCTCTCGCGTCTCCGTCTAAGATCCGGCGCGTGAAGGTCCTCTTCATCGCCGCGGAGGCCGCGCCCCTCGTCCAGGTCGGCGGACTCGCGGACGTCGCGGGATCCCTGCCGAAGGCCTTGATCGAAGCGGGTCACGAGGTCCAGGTCGTCCTGCCCGGCTACGGCGCCATCGATTGGACCCGGTGGAGTCCGAAATACGTCGCCTCGGTCGCCGTTCACCGCGGCGGCGGCGATCATGTCGCGCACACGTTCGAAACCGAGATCGGCGGCGTCCCGTTCTGGCTCATCACGGGACCGCCGATCCCGAAGGACCGGACGGTGTACGGCTCCGGCATCGAGGAGGACGGGCCGAAGTTCGTATTCTTCTCGCTCGCGGCCCTCTGGTCGGCGCAGGCGCTCGGGTTCCGTCCGGACGTCGTTCATGCGCACGACTTCCACGCTTCGGCCGCCGTCTGGTGGCTCGGGACGGAGGGTCCCCGCAACGACTTCTTCGCGCCCGTCGCGTCTCTGCTCACCATTCACAATCTGCCGTACGCGGGACAGGGCGCCGGTCGGGCCCTGGGCGAGTACCGGCTGCCGCAGTCCGGCGCGACCTTCGAGCTCCCCGAGAGCTTTCGCGACTCGCTGCTGGCTCTCGGAATACTCGCGGCGGACGAGATCTCGACCGTTTCTCCGACCTACGCCCGCGAGATCCAGACGCCGGAGTACGGCCGCGGACTCGACGGCGTGCTCCGGGCCCGGTCGGACCGCCTGACGGGAATCTTGAACGGGATCGACGTGCGGGCGTGGGACCCGGCTTCCGACCCGGCGATCGCCTCCCGATACGACGCGGAGCGCCTGGGGTTTCGCACTCCGAACAAGGCGGCGCTGCAGCGGGAGGCGGCGCTCTCGGAAGAACCGGCCCGACCGCTCCTCGCCGTGGTCTCGCGGCTCGACCGCCAGAAGGGTCTGGATATCGCTCTTCCGGCCGTCCGGCGGTGGCTCGATCTCGGAGGTCAGTTCGTCCTGCTCGGCACCGGCGAGGCCGCGCTCGAGCACGAGTTCGCGCTTCTGGAATTGGCGTACCCCGGCCGCGCGAGCGTGCGGCTGCGCTTCGACACGCCGTATGCCCATCGCGTCTACGCCGGCGCGGACGCGGTCTTGATCCCGTCGCGGTACGAGCCCTGCGGACTGACGCAGATGATCGCCATGCGGTACGGGGCCATCCCCGTCGCGCGCCGCACGGGAGGTCTCGCGGACACCATCACGGACGCCGGCGATCCCGGGGGGACCGGGTTCCTGTTCGACGAGCCGAGCCCGGGGGCGCTCTGGGACGCCCTCGAGCGAATGCGGCGCGCGTCCGCGGGCTCGAGACTCTGGAGGGAGCTGCAGGTCCGCGGGATGCGCTCGGATTTTTCGTGGACGCGATCGGCGTCGCAATACGCCGCCCTCTACGCGCGGGCCCGGGCCCGGAAGCCCTCCGGGTAACGCAGGGGAAGACGGACGGCGTCACCGGGCTCCTGCCACCTGTCACCTGTCGCCTATCCCCGCAGGCGTAAGCTCTCGGCGTGAAGACACGGGCGGTGATCCTCGCGGGCGGCGAAGGGTCGCGCCTCGGCGTCCTGACCGACAAGCGCGCCAAGCCGGCGGTGCCATTCGCCGGCAAGTACCGAATCATCGACTTCACGCTCTCCAACTGCGTCAACTCCGGCATCGCCGACGTCATGATCCTGACGCAGTACCGCCCGCACTCGTTGAACGAGCACATCGGAGCGGGCCGGCCCTGGGACCTCGACCGCGGCTTCACGGGAGGCGTTCAGCTCTACCAGCCCTTTCGGGGCCGGTTCGACACGGACTGGTACAAGGGCACCGCCGACGCGATTTCGCAGAACCTCTCTTTCGTCGAGCGCGGCGAGCCGGACATCGTCCTCGTTCTGTCCGGCGACCACATTTACAAGATGAACTACGAGCCGATGATCCGCTTTCACCTGGAGCGCCAGGCCGACGTGACGATCGCCACGTTGAACGTCACCCGTGAAGAAGCCACGCGGATGGGAATCCTCGCGACCGACGAGGGCGGATGCCGGGTCACGGCCTTCGTCGAGAAGCCCGCCGATCCTCCCGGAACGCTCGCCTCGATGGGGATCTACGTCTTCGCACGCACGATGCTGTCGCAGGTCCTTCAGGAGGACTCGCGGCGGCGCGACTCCTCCCATGATTTCGGCAAGGACGTGCTGCCTCGAATGGTGGCCGGCGGGCAAAAGGTCTTTTCATATGCCTTCGACGGTTACTGGGTCGACGTCGGCACGGTGGACGCTTACTGGGAGTCGCAGATGGATCTGCTGGCGGATCCGCCGGCGCTCGACTTGAACGACCGCACCTGGATCATCCATACGCGATCGGAGGAGCGCCCGCCGGTCGTCACGCGGGAAGGCGCCATCATCAAGGACAGCATGGTCACCGACGGCTGCATCATCTCCCCCGGCGCGCGCATCGAGCGCAGTGTGCTTTCCCCCGGTGTTTACATCGGCCCGAAGGCGGTCGTGCGGGAATCCGTGGTGTTGACCGACACGCGGATCGAAGGGGGCGCGCGCGTCGAGCGAGCGGTGATCGACAAGACCGTCCGCATCGGAAAAAACGCCCGCGTGGGCGCCCTCGACCGCGCCGCCGAGGGGCTCGGGATCACGACCATCGGCAAGAACGCCGTGATCGGGGACCGGATCGTGATCCCGCGCGGAGCCGTCGTCGACGCCGACTCCGTGCCGGCCGGGGTCAAGCTGCGCCGCGCCGCCCGCGCACCGGCGCCGAAGAGCTGAGCCGCCGGGTCTTTCCGGATCGTGCGGGTCAGGCCCGCTTGCCGGTTCTGCCGGCGAGCCAGCCGAAAACGGTCTCCTCCGCCCAGTAGCGCGGCCTCGCCCTCCCCGCGACGAAGCCGATGTGCCCGCCCCGGGCGGTCGTCCAAAGCTCGACGGAGGCCGAAGCGCGCTCCTTGACCTCGTCGAGCACTCGCCGGGGCAGGAACGGATCGTCCTGCGCCGACAGGCACAGCGTCGGAGTCGCGATCCTTCCGACGAACTCGAGCGAGCTCGACCGGGCGTAGTAGTCGTCCGCGCCCGCGAACCCGTGGAGAGGCGCTGTCGCGGCGTCGTCGAATTCCCGAAAAGTGGTCGCGGCGCGCGAGCGCGGCACGTCGATGCGCGCCGCGGCTTCGGGAAATCGCGCGGCGAGGCCGGCCGCCTTGACGGAAAGCGTTCGAACAAACCGCCGGACGTAGATGCGTCCGATGCCCCCGTCCATGTACCGGGCTCCCGCACCGAGATCGTAGGGGACGGAGACCGCCGCCGCCGCCGCGAGCGCCGTCTGCGCGGGGTTCTCGCCGAGCCACTTGAGCAGGACGTTCCCGCCGAGCGACACGCCCACCGCGAAAAGCGCCGACCCCGGGTCGGCCTCCGCAAGATGCCGGAGGACGAACCCGAGGTCTTCCGTCTCGCCGGAGTGGTAGAGGCGCGGCCGGCGGTTCGGAATCCAGATGGACCGGTCGTCCGGCCGCAGGGCGCAGGAACGGAAGTTCAACGCAACGCCTCTCCAACCCCGGTCTCGCGCGAGCGCCAGGAATCCCTGGACGTAGACCGAGAACGAGCTCCCCTCGAGGCCGTGGAGAACGAGCAGCCGCGGCGCGCCGGCGGGGCCGTCGACGTGGTCGAGCAGGAGCTCGTCTCCGTCCGGCGTCGCCAGGGATTCCCGGCGGAAGGTCACCTGCCGCCGGGAGCGTGTCAAACTGCTCCAGGCCGTCTGCGCGTGGGACCCGGGAAGCCACCAGAGCGGTCGAAAAATTCTTTCGGCCGCCGGACCCGCCGCCATAGACTGCGACTCCTGTTTCCTGCGTCCCCGTTCGATGGAGGTCGACATGAAATTCGCGTTTCGCTCCGCGGCGGCCGCCGCCCTGTTTCTCGCAACCGCCGCTGCCTTCGCCCGACCGCCCGGGGGCCCGGCAGCTTTCACGGTTCCCGTGGAATACCACAAGCTCGACAACGGGCTCCGCGTCGTCCTGTCGCGCGACACCACGGCGCCGAAGGCCGTCGTCGCGGTCTATTACAACATCGGGTTTCGCATCGAGCCGCGCGATCGCACGGGCTTCGCGCACCTCTTCGAGCACATGATGTTCCAGGGCTCCGAGAACCTCGGCAAGATGGAGTTCATCAAGCTCGTCCAGGCCAATGGCGGCGTCCTGAACGGCTCGACGCGATTCGACTTCACCAATTACTTCGAAATCGTGCCCTCCCACGTGCTCGAGACGGCGCTCTGGGCCGAGGCCGACCGGATGCGCGGCCTCGCGATCAACCAGGACAACCTGACGAACCAGCAGGGTGTCGTGAAGAGCGAGGTCCGGG
This sequence comes from Thermoanaerobaculia bacterium, assembly GCA_035602095.1. Classification (GTDB taxonomy): domain Bacteria; phylum Acidobacteriota; class Thermoanaerobaculia; order UBA5066; family Gp7-AA6; genus JALYUA01. The sequence goes on along the minus strand of DATNMZ010000505.1, from coordinate 3,048 downwards.
TCAACGTCTTGAACCGCCCCTATGGCGGCTTTCCCTGGCTCGACATTCCCCAATACGCGAACTCGAACTGGCACAACTCGCACAATTTCTACGGCGATCTCAAGGACCTCGATGCCGCCACGCTCGAGGACGTCGACAAGTTTTTCAAGACGTACTACGTGCCGAGCAACGCGGTCCTCGTCGTGACCGGCGACTTCGAGCCCGCGCCCACGCTCGCGAAGATCCGCGAGCTCTTCGGAAAGATCCCCTCCCCTCCGAAGCCGGCGCTCCCCGACATCTCCGAGCCGAAACAGGAGAAGGAGAAGCGCGCGACGAAGGAAGACAAGCTGGCGACCCGGCCGGCCCTGGCGTTCGCGTATCACGCGCCGAAGGCGAACACACCCGAGTACTACGCGATGGGCCTCCTCGAGGAGATCCTTCTCTCCGGGAAGGACAGCCGCCTTTACCAGGCGCTCGTTCAGAAAGCCGGGTTGACCGGTGACGTGAGCGGCGGGATCAACGTCGGACTGGGCAACATGTTCAACGTCCAGGGCCCCACGCTGCTCGTCGGCTCGCTTTTCTATGACAAGGACAAGTCGCCGGACGAGATCCTGAAGGTCGTGGACGCGGAGGTCGAGAAGTTGCGCTCGGCGCCGGTGGACAAGGCGACGCTCGATCGGGCTCTGATCAAGATCCGGTCCGGAATCTACGACGTGATCGAGGGGACGCTCGGCGTCGGGCGCGCCGACCTGCTCGCGTGCTTCGCCCTCTTCTACGACGACCCCGCGCTTCTGAACCGGCTCGAGGAGCAGTTCCGGAAGGTGACCCCCGAGCTCCTCCAGCGGACCGCGCGCGAGTATCTGGCCGCGAGCAACCGGACCGTCCTTCTCATCGACGCGAAGGCCGAGACGAAGCCCGAGCCGAAAGCCGAAGCGAAGCCCGCGGGAAAGAGCGGCTCAGGAAAGACGGGAGAACTTCGATGAACAGGACCCGACGCATCGCTTTTGTTCTGGCGCTCGCCGCCAGCTGCCCCTTGCTCGCGGAGAAGCAGACGCCGCCGGCGCCGGGAAAGCCGAAGGACTTCCAGGTCCCGAAGCCGCGAAAGATCACGCTCGACAACGGGATGGGCGTCACGTTCGTTCCGTACGGGACGGTCCCGAAGGTCACTCTGCGCCTGTCCGTCCGCACCGGGAGCATCGACGAGGCCGCAAACCAGGTCTGGCTCGGGAACCTGATGGGCGACATGCTCACCCAGGGAACCGCGACGCGCTCCGCCTCGCAGATTGCCCAGCAGTCCGCGGACATGGGCGGCGAGATCAGCGTCAACGTCACCGACGATCGCACGGACGTGGGCGCGGACGTTCTGTCGGAGTTCGGGCCCGATGCGGCAAAGCTTCTCGCGGACGTCGTCCGCAATCCCAGGTTTCCCGAGGCGGAGCTCGGGCGGCTGAAAGGCGATCGCCTGAGGCGGCTTTCGATCGCGAAGAGCAACCCCCAGGCCATCGTGGCCGAAAAGTTTCGCGCGGTGCTCTACGGCGACCATCCGTACGGGCGCCTGTTCCCGACTCCCGAGATGGTTCAGGCGTACACGATCGAACAGGTTCGGGGTTTCTACGACGCCAATTTCGGCGCGGCGCGCTCCCGGCTCTACGTGGTCGGCCGGTACGACGAAGCGGCCATGGAAAAGGCGATCCGGACGGCCTTCGCCGGCTGGAAGAAGGGCGCTCCGCCTTCCGCGCGCACTCCGAAGCCGAAGGGGGAAAGGCGCGTCGAGATCCTCGACCGCCCCGGCGCGGTGCAGTCGACGATCTTCCTCGGAATGCCGACGGTGGATCCGTCGAGCCCCGATTTTCTCGGCTTGACCGTCACCGACGCCATCCTCGGGGGCTCCTTCGCCTCGCGGATCACGAGCAACATCCGGGAGCAGAAGGGCTACACGTACTCTCCCGGCAGCCAGCTCTCGAGCCGCTACCGGGACGCGTACTGGGTGGAGGTCGCCGACGTGACCACCAAGGACACCGGTGCTTCGCTCAAGGAAATCTTCTTCGAGATCGACAGGCTCCGGGCGGAGCCGCCGTCGGCGTCCGAGCTGCGCGGGATCCAGAACTACCTCGCCGGCGTGTTCGTGCTGCGCAACTCGAGCCGGCCGGGGATCATCCAGATCCTCGAGTACGTGGACCTGCACGGGCTGCCGGAGGACTACCTGAACACCTACATCCAGAAGGTGTACGCGGTCACTCCGGCGGACGTTCAGCGCATCGCTGCGAAGTACATCGAGGGAGACAAGGCGACGATCGTCGTCGCCGGCGATCAGAAGACGATCGCGGACCAGCTCGCCCCGTACGGAAAAGCACCGGCCGCGCACTGATGACTGATAACTGACAACTGACAACTATTCTCTGGATCACGGACCGCCTCCTGGCGGAGTTGAGCGAGGAAGCGAGAAAAGCCCCCCGCCTCCGCAAGAACCGGAACTTCCACGCCATGGAGGACCCGGTTCACCGTCTGTTGAACGCGCTGGAGCCCGGCACGTACATCCGTCCCCACCGTCACTTGAAGGCGAGCAAGGCGGAGACGGCCATCGTAGTCTCGGGCGCCGTCGCCGTCCTCATCTTCGACGATGCCGGCACGCTCCTGGAGAAGCGCCGCCTGTCGCCGGCCGGTCCCGACCGGGGCGTCGAGATGACACCCGGTGTCTGGCACACCTTCGTCGCACTCGAGCCCGGAACCGTCTTCTTCGAGACCAAGGCCGGACCCTACGAACCGCTTCGCGCGGAGGAGCTCGCCCCATGGGCGCCGGCCGAAGGCGCCCTCGAAGCGGCCAATCTCGAGCGATCCTGGAGGGCGCTTTCAGGTGACAGGTGATAGCTGACAGGTGATAGCTGATGCTGAAAAGCGATCAGTTATCAGCTAACGGCGTACTAGCCCGGGTGCCTGGAAAAAAATCGGGCGCGGCCCGAGCCGCGCCCGGTCCTGAAATCCTCAGATCGAGAGCGTTCCCGTCCGGATCAGGTACGCGAGCCGCCCCCGCTGGTGCGGGTCGAGCAGCTTGTGCAGTCGGCCGAGCGC
>DATNMZ010000504.1:0-2131 GCA_035602095.1 Thermoanaerobaculia bacterium | reverse complement strand
GCCGCGCGGCGATCAAGGAGATCTATCTGGGCGGCCGCGTCATCCGCGTCGGGGAAGGCGCGCTGGACATATGACACTGATAACTGAGAACTGACAACTGATGACTAAAGGTCGTACACGACGCGGTTTCCTTCGATCCGGGCGAACTCCGGAACCCTCCGCGGCCGCGGCTCTCGCTCGGACAGGATCTCGAAGACCTCCCAGCCCCGGGCGATGAGCGCATCGCCGATGAGCGACCGGTGACAGCGCCACGGCAGCGCCTCGGCGCACATCACGACAGAGCGGCGTTCTCGCGCGAGACTCTCGAGCCGTTCGAGCGCCTCGTCGAACGGAGCCGTGTCCATGAAGTCGGCGTAGCCCCGAAAGGCCTCGACACGCCAGGCCGTGTGCGGCGAATCCGGCCGAGGCTTTCGCCGGCCGCCCAGCTCCGGCATCCCGGAATACGCGATCTGCGCGGCGTCGAGACTCTTCTCGAGCGCCGCCCGATCGAAGTGCGGCCACTTGCGCGAGGTCGGAAACCTCCGCACGTCGATCACGTTGCGAATGTCGTGAGCCTTCAGGATCTCGAGGAACGCTTCGAGCGGACGATTCGAATGCCCGACGGTCCAGATCGAATCCACGGCCGACAGTGAACCGCCGGCCGCGGCCCGAATCAAGCCGCTCGCAGGGTGATTCGCGCGAGGTCGAGGGGCGCCCGCTAGGCCATCACGGCGACTGCCATGGCTCCCGGACCCCCGTGCGCGCCGAGCGCCGGACCGCACTCGACGATCAGGACGTCGGACTCGGGGTAACGCTCCCGGATCTCCCGCGCGACGGCTTCGGCCATCGTCGGCGAGTCACAGTGCGCGACGCCGAACCAGTGGGCGGCGGTCCCCCCTTCGTCGGCGGCTCGGAAGAGAAGCGCCATCATCTTGCGCCGGGCGCCGTCGAAGCCACGGGCCTTGGCGGCGGGCTCCGCCTTGCCCTCCGGGGAAATCGTCAGGACCGGGAGGAGCCCGAGCAACTTCGCGACCAGCCCCCGGAGGGGTGAGACGCGCCCCCCCCGGACCAGGTGCTCCAGGGTCGGTACCGCGATGAACAGCCGCACGCGATCCGCCGCGTCCCGGGCGATTCGCGCGACTTCGGCGGCGGGTTCCCCCGCGTTCGCCGCCTCCGCGGCGGCGCGGACGATCAGGCCGAGACCGACGGAGACGTTCCGGCTGTCCACGAGCTCGATGGCGGTCTTTTCGACGGGCCGCGCCCCCAGGAGCGAAGCCTGGTAGGTGCCGGACACGGCCGAGGAGAGACTGACCGAGACGATCGCGGCGGCGTGCGCGGCGACGTTCTGATAGACCTGCGTGAAATCGGCGGGCGGAGGCTGCGATGTCTTCGGAGCCTCGTTCGAAACGGAGAAGCGCGCGTAGAACTCGGACGGCGTGATCGTCACCTTGTCCAGGTAGTTCTCGGATCCGAAGTAGACGCGCACCGGCACGACGCCGATCCCGAGGTCCTCGATCATCGAGGGTGGCAGGTCGCACGTCGAATCCGTGACGACCCCGACGCGCGCCGCGCGGTTCTGGTCGAAACGAGTCTCGTGCTGCGCGTGCATGTCCTCGATCTTCGTTTGCGCCACTTCGGCGATCTTCGCCACGACGGAGAACAGCCGCTCGGGCTCGTTCGTGTGGACGTGGAGGCGGACTCGCGAAGAACCGCCGGCGATCACGATCGAGTCGCCGAGAAGCGCCGCTTCGCGGCGAAGCTCTCCCCGGTCGATCCCGTCCCCCTCGAGCAGAACCTCCGTGCAGTAGCGGAAGAGAATCGACTCGGCCGCTCGATCGAAGATCGCCGCCTTCACCACCGGCGGCGGGGCCTCCGGAAGAGCGCGCCGGGCGGCCTCCCGCAGATACCGAACGATCCCCTCGATCATGTAGACGAAGGCCTGCCCGCCGGCGTCGACGACGCCCGCCTTCGCGAGCACCTTCATCTGGCTGGGCGTGTTCTGCAGCGACCTCTTCGCCTCGGCCAGCGACTCCGGAAGCAGCTCGGCGAAGTCCTTGACCTTTTCCGCGCGCCGTGCGACGTAGCGGGCCCAGTCCCGGATGACCGTCAGGATGGTCCCCTCCACCGGGCGGGCAATTGCGCCATAGGCCGA
>DATNMZ010000503.1:0-4001 GCA_035602095.1 Thermoanaerobaculia bacterium | reverse complement strand
TGCTGTTGTTGAAGCCGGTGACGATCGAGACCATCGCGATCACCGTCGCGACCCCGACGACGATCCCGAGGACTGTCAATGAGGCCCTCAACTTGTGCGCACGCACGGCGATCAGAGCGAAGCGAACGTTCTCCCCGAAACCGCGGCGAAAATGATTGAAGAGGGCGGGCATTTTGCCAGTTGTCAGTCGTCAGTCGTCAGTCGTCAGTTGTCAATTTTCTGAACTGATAACCGATAACTGATGACTGATAACCACTCTTCATTCATATCTCAGCGCTTCCACGGGCGGAAGCTTGCTCGCCTGTGCCGACGGGATCCAGCCGGCGAGCAGGCCGGTGACGGTCGCTACGCCGATCCCGATCACGATGAAGGAGAACTTCACCTGGGCGGGGAACACCTGATTGACCGCCAGCGCGATGAGCGATCCCAGGACCACCCCGATCGCCCCGCCGATCGCCGAGAGCATCGCCGCCTCGAGAAGGAACTGCCACCGGATGTCGCGGCGGCGCGCGCCGAGCGCCCGTCGGACGCCGATCTCCTTCGTCCGCTCGACGACCGAAACGAACATGATGTTTGCGATGACGATCGCGCCGACAACGAGCGAGATCCCCGAAATCAGGATCATCAGGAGGAACGCGCCGGCAGAGATGTTCTTCCACAGGGCCTGGAGAAGCTCGGCGGTGACGAGCCCGAACGGGTCGTCCTTGTCGAACTTGGTCTTTCGGAGCGAGCGCAGAATCGCTCGGACCTCGTCCGTCGCCGCCGGCACGCCTTCGACGCCATTCTTCGGCTTGATGAAGATGCCGATGTCCTGGGACGGAGCGATGTGCTTCTTGAACAACGTGAGCGGCATGTACACCACGTTGTCCTGGCTCTGGCCCATGACGTTGCCCTGTTTCGCGAGCGTGCCGATGATCTTCACCGGATAGCCCTCGACCTTCATGATCTTCCCGACCGGGTCCTGGTTCGGGAAGAGCTGGTCCTGGACGTCCCAGCCGATGATCCCTACCGAAGCCGCCTGGTCGTACTCGGTCTGGGTAAAGTAGCGGCCGGTCGAGATATCGATGTTCATCGCGTTGCCCATGTTGGCCGTGTGGCCCTCGACGTTCACGTCACTCAGCTTGCGGTCGCCGTACTTGACCGGGCGCCGACGGTCGCCGCGCCCGCCCACCTCGGCGCAGAGGCGGCACTCGTTGCGCACGATCTGCATGTCCGTCAGGGTCAGATCCCGGCGTTTGCGGGCGATGAGCCACTCCTCGCGGCTCGTGATGATCCCGTACTTCGTGAAGATCACGATGTCGGGGTTCAACCCGATGACCTTGTCCTTGACGTAGGCGTTCAAGCCCGAGATCACCGAGACGACTCCGACGACGGTCGCCACGCCGATGATGACGCCCAGGAGCGTCAGGAACGCGCGAAGCTTGTTGCGCGTCAGAGCGGAACCCGAGACGCGAAAGAGCTCCGGAATCGTCACGAGGCCGCGGGGCCCTTTCCCGAGCCCGTCTTCTCGTTCTCGACGATCACTCGGTCCCCTTCCTTGACCTGGCGGAGGACCTTGAAGGGACCGGTGACGATTTCCTGCCCGGGCTTCAATCCGCTCTTGACCTCGATCATCAGCTCCCCGGCGATCCCGGTGTCCACCTTCGCGAAACCGAGCTTCCCGCTCTGGATGAGGTACACACCCTCTTCCGTCGCCGGACGCCCGGTCGCCGCTTGCGGTGGCTTCTTCGACTTGGGGTCCTTCTTCTGCGGCACGTCGCGGACCACGAGCGCCTGAATCGGAATGGCCGTCGCGCCTTCCTTCCGGCCGGTGACGATCTCCGCGGTCACGGAGAAGCCCGGCCGGATCGTCTGAGGCGGATCGTCGATCCGGATCTTCGCCTTGAAGTTGATGGCTTCGGAGTTCTGCACGAGCGAGAGCAGATCGGGGTCGTTCTTCAGGATGGGCGAGGACCCCACCTCCGTGATCGTTCCCTTGAACGTCCGGCCGGGATAGGCGTCGATCGTCAGGTTCGCGGTCTGGCCGATGTGGACCTGCGGGACGGACGTCTCATCGACCATCATGACGGCCTCGACTTCTGACATGTCGGAAATGGTCATGAGCTGCGTGCCCGCATTGTTCATCGTCCCGATGACCGTGACTTCGCCCTCCTTGACGGGGAGACCGGTCACGATTCCGGCGATCGGGGAGACGACGGTCGTCTTCGAGAGCGAGTCCCGGCTGGCGGCGAGATTCGCCCCGTTCTCCCGGAGCCGTTCTTCCGTCGCCGAGACGTTCGCCTGCGCCGCGTCCCACATCGATCTCGCCTTCTGGAACTCCGCCTCGGACAGGATCTTCGCGTTGAAATTCTGTCGCGCGCGGTCGAAATCGGCCTTCGCCTGCAGAGCGTTCGAGCGGGCCGCCTGGAGGTCGTTGCGCATCGCCGCGAGGCTCGCTTCCCTTCCGGCGACGCCGGCCGCGAGCTGCGCCTTGTCGATCTGGAGCAGGAGCTGGCCCTTCTGAACCTGGTCCCCCTCCTTGACGGCGAGGTTGACGATCTGGCCCATGACGAGCGCCGAAAGATCGACTTTGCGGCGCGCCTGGATCTTCCCGTTGGCGGTGACCTTGGCGACGAGGTCGACTTTGTCGACTTTGGCGGTCGTCACCTTCGGAACGTTCCTGTCCTTGCCGCGAATGGACCCCAGGAGAACGATCCCGAGGATCGCCGCGACCGCGACCCCGATAAGAATCTTCCATTTCTTCGACATCGCTCGTTCCTCACTTGGGAAAAAGAAACCCTAACGCTACTGCTCTTTACGGGTGCCGGGGGGGAAAGTTCTCGGCGGCTGGGCCGGTAGAACTGGTGCGCCCAGGAGGATTTGAACCCCCAACCTCCTGATCCGTAGTCAGACGCTCTATCCAGTTGAGCTATGGGCGCAGGAACCGCGGAGGCTAACGGAAACCCTCCTCCTTTTCAAGGCTGGCGGCGCCGCCGTATCCTCTGCAGCCACCGGAACTTCCGTCGGAGGTCTATTCTTCCCGCCATGCCGGACGCCTCCCCCTTCCCGCCGCCCGGCTTCACGCCGGAGGATGGGACCTACTTTCGCGAAGCGCTGGCGTTTGCCCGCATCTCGCTCGCGGAGCGGGAGGTTCCGGTCGGCGCCGTCGTCGTCTCGGAAGGAAGGATCATCGGTCGGGGCCGCAACCGGCGGGAGGCCCTGGCGGACCCCACCCACCACGCCGAGATCGAGGCCCTCCGGGAAGCCGGGCAGGCCGCCGGCACCTGGCGGCTCTCCGGAGCGACCCTTTACGCGACGCTCGAGCCCTGCCCGATGTGCGCGGGCGCCGCGGTGAACGCCCGAATCGCCCGCATCGTCTTCGGATGCTCTGACCCGAAGGCCGGCTACTGCGGAACCCTCGGCAACATCCCTCAGGACCCCCACTTGAATCATCACTGCGCCGTCCAGGGGGGGCTGCTGGCGGAGGAGAGCGCGGAGCTGCTGCGCCTGTTTTTCCGCGCGAGACGGTAGGCGAGTCGTCAGTTGACAGTCGTCAGTTTTCAGTTCAGCTATCAGCTGTCAGCTGTCGGCCAAGAAGGGGATGGCGGAGAGGGAGGGATTCGAACCCTCGAAACCCTTTCGGGCTTACCGGTTTTCGAGACCGGCCTGATCAACCACTCCAGCACCTCTCCGGGCGATCGGGGCGCCGAATCCTAGCATTCCGGCGCTCCGTTTTCTCATCAGTCAGGTTGGTGATTGGGAACCTGGTCGAGGGTTCGAGCCGGGCCAAGTCGAAGTGAAACTGCACGCCGCGCAGGAGACAGCGCCGGGTCCTCCCGGCGCTTATCCCTCCCTCTCCGCCATCCTCTCCCTCTCCGCCATCCCCTTCTTGGCTGACAGCTGACAGCTGATAGCTGATGGCTAATTCCTACCGTCTCGCGCGGAAAAACAGGCGTAGCAGCTCCGCGCTCTCCTCCGCCAGCAGCCCTCCCTGGACGGCGCAGTGATGATTCAGCCGCGGG
>DATNMZ010000502.1:0-2563 GCA_035602095.1 Thermoanaerobaculia bacterium | reverse complement strand
GGCTGGAGGAGCAGCGGCGGGACGACGCAAGCGCCCCCTTCCGGACTCACGTCGGTCTCGACCACGAGCCGTTTGCCGAAGCGCACCCGTTCGACGTCCAGGTAGCTCGTCGCGAGCGCGATCTCTTCCCGGACGGAGATGCTCTCCCGCTCCCCCACCGAGAGGCTCTGGCGAAGGAAGTCGGCCAGACCGACGCACATCTGGCGCGCCGCGGCCGGGTCCCGGCCCACCAGAGCGCTGATCGAGTTCAAGCTGTTGAAGAGAAAGTGCGGCTGGATCCGGGCCTTGAGCGCCGCGAGCTCCGCCTCACGCGCGAGGATTTCCAGAGCCGCCTCCCGGCGCTCCGCCTCGCGCGTGGCCTCGAAGGCGAGCAGCAGGTAGTGGAGCGCGACGGAGAGAAAGTAGAGCAGCAGGCCCGCTCCAAAGAGCGCGGGGACTTCCCGCGCGTATCGAGCCGGCAGGTCGGGAAAGAGGGATCCCGAGGCCAGGAGCCGCGCCAGCCCCGCTCCCGCGAACACCCAGACGGCGCTCGTGCAGCCGGCCGCGACGGCGTGGGTCAAGACGAGGAGGGCGAGGCGGCCGCGCGCCGGCGGCAGGCTCCTGGCGGGATACCAGGCGGAAAGCCCGAGAAACGCGTAGAGGACGGTCATCGGGATCGCGACGGCTCCCGCCTCCGGCAGCGAGAGCGCTCCCGGCCGCGCGAGGATCGCGACGAGCGCCGCCGCGATAGGCGCCGACGCCGCGAGATAAGGCCCGAGCCGGCCCTTGCGGGCGAGGATCGGATGCACGACGCCTCAGTTCTTCACTTCGACGCCGCCCATGATGCACATTCCGGCAACGACGAGCGTCTTTCCCGGCGGGCTCCCGGCCGGAGCCGCGGATCCGGCGCTCTTCGACGAATTCGAGAACGAGCCGAGCACGGGGATTCCCCGCATCGCGACGTTCCAGTCCTCGGGCACCCGCAGCTCCACTCCTCCCCAGAGCGTGAAGACCTCGAGCTCCGCGGCGTCTCCCGCGATCGCGGCGCCCCGCAGGTCGATCTTGAAGCCCCCCATGATCGCCGTCACCTCCCCGCCCCGAAACTCCTGACTGCGCACGACCCGATCTCCTCCGCCCATGAACGCGAACTCGTTCAGCGTGGAGCCCGCCGCCATCGGCTCTCCGCGAGCCGCCGCCAGGCCCGCGCGGGCGCCCCCGAGGACCTGCTCCGCCGCGCCCGCGCCGGACGGAAATCCCCGCCGCCGGACCGATTGCCACACGAGAAGAGCGCCGACGATCAGGAGGAGCACGGGCCAGATCTGGCGCATGCCGAACGGAATCAGATGCAGGCTGCGCGCGAGGAGGAGGAGACCGACCCCCGTCACGACGACACCGATCACCCGCTGCTCCGGCGAGCGGGAGTGGGAGATCTTGAGCAACCCGAATCCGACCACGAACAGCGGCCAGTAGTGGAAGACGTCGCCCGCCTCGATGATCCCGAAGTTGTCGAGAGTGAACAGGAGCCCGAGGAGGATCAGCGCCCCGCCGGCGACGACCTTTCCCGTGACGCGGGGCGAACCGGCGACGCTCATCGGGTCTCCGGGCCGGCGGATTGCCCGCCGTCCAACCGGTCGGGGACCGCGCGGCGCCGGAGGAAGGACTCCGCGATCAGCGCGACGCCGGCAACGACCAGGAGGACCGGCCAGAAGTCGTGGATGTGAAACCAGAACACCCCCAGGCGATCGAGCTGGAAGAGCACGCCGAGCACCAGGAGCACCGCCCCCGAGGCGAAGTGGTGGGAGCGCCGCGGCCCGAGCAGCCGGGAGAGCCCCAGCCACACGAGAAGGAGGGGCCAGTAGTCGGCGAGACGGCCGGCGTCCAGGACACCCAGGTTCTGAAGCAGGAAGAGGCTGCCCACGAGGAGCAAGAGCACGCCCGCGACGATTCGGGAGGTTCTCTTGCTGTCATCGTCGTATCGCATTTTCCGTCTCCTTTCGGTCCTGCAGAACCGTACGGCGCCGGCCGCCGGACGTCCCGGCCATTTCGGCCAACGGTGGTCCACCCCCGGCGAACGGAACGCCGGTCCGGGCGGATTTCCAGGCGGCGCCGCTTTCGCCTATGCTTCGGGCTGAAAAGGAAGACGCATGGCCACCGACGTCATCATGCCGCAGATGGGAGAGTCGATCGCCGAGGGAACGATCACCAAGTGGTTGAAGAAGGTCGGCGACCCGGTGAAGCGGGACGAGCCGATCTTCGAGATCTCGACGGACAAGGTCGACGCGGAGATCCCGTCCCCCGTGGCGGGAACGCTGCTCGACATCAAGGTCCCGGAAGGAGCGACGGTCGCGATCAACACGGTCGTCGCCTCGATCGGCGAAGCCGGAGAAAAGGCCGCCGCGGCCCCCGAAGCGAAGCCGGCTTCGGAGTCGCGCCCGGCGGCCGCGGAAGCGCCGAAGAAAGAAGCCCCCGCGCCGCAGGCTGCGGCCGCGCCGGCATCCGCCCCCGCTCGCTCCCCCGAGCCCGGGCGTTCCGCCGCGCCGGCGCCGGGCCCGCGTCCCGCCCCGGCCCCGGCTCCGGCCCCGAC
>DATNMZ010000501.1:0-4874 GCA_035602095.1 Thermoanaerobaculia bacterium | reverse complement strand
GTAGCCGAGCACGCGCTCGAGCCTCTCGCGCGAGGGAATCGCGAGCAGGCGGTGGACGCCGCGGTTTCCGTCGTCATCCCGCATGTAGGAGATGTGCCGGGCGAGGTCCTGGCGGTTGTTCAGAAACCACTGGAGCCGCTTCCGGAACCCGGGAAGTTTGTCGATCTGCTCCTGGTCGAGAATCTCGACCGCGAAGAGAGGCACCAGTCCCACGATGGAGCGAAGTCGGAGGGGAATGGTGCGCCCTTCGGCCTGGATCTGGTCGTAGTAGAAGCCGTCCTGCTCGTCCCAGAGTCCCGTGCCGCCCAGCGAGTTCATCGCGTCGGTGATCGCGACGAAATGCTCGAAGAACTTCGAAGCGACGTCCTCGTACGCCGGGTCTTCGCACGCGAGCTCCAACGCCATCGCGAGCATGGTCGAGCAGAAGAACGCCATCCAGGCCGTTCCGTCCGCCTGCTCCAGGTGCCCCCCCGACGGGAGCTCGGTCGAGCGGTCGAAGACGCCGATGTTGTCGAGGCCGAGGAAGCCGCCGGCGAAGAGGTTCCGGCCCTCCGGGTCCTTCCGGTTGACCCACCAGGTGAAGTTGATGAGCAGCTTGTGGAAGACCCGCGCGAGGAAGAGACGGTCGCGCTCGCCTCGCGCGCCGCTGATCTTGTAGGCGCGCCATGCCGCCCAGGCATGGACGGGCGGGTTCACGTCGGAGAACGCGAACTCGTACGCGGGAATCTGGCCGTTCGGGTGCGTGTACCACTCGCGCAGGAGCAGGATGAGCTGCTCCTTCGCGAAGGCCGGGTCGATCCGCGAAAACGGGAGCATGTGGAAGCCCAGGTCCCAGGCGGCGTACCAGGGGTACTCCCACTTGTCGGGCATCGAGAGCACATCGCGGTTGTAGAGGTGCGTCCAGCCGGAGTTGCGACCCTCCCACCGGCTTGCCGGCGGAGGCGGGTAGGCGGGGTCTCCCTCGAGCCAGTCCCGGACGGCGAAGTGATAGAACTGCTTCGTCCAGAGGAGACCGGCGTAGGCCTGCCGCGAGACGTTGCGCTCCTCCCCGGTGAGCGCCGCCGGCAGACGCGATGCCCAGAAAGAGTCCGCTTCGCGCAAGCGCGACTCGAACACGCCGTCGAAGTCCGATCCGATCCCCTTGCCGGAGCGCCCGGAGGAGAGCCGGAGGCGCAGCCGCACCTCTCCGCCCGCCGGGATCTCGAGGGAATACCGGACGGCCGCCTTCGTGCCCGTCCGCGCGGGATTGACGGCATCCTCCCGCTTTCCGATCACCCGCTCGTGGAACGCGTCTTTGACGTAGGGAGTCGGATTCGCCACACCGAACAGCCGCGCCGCGTTCGTCTCGTTCTCCGTGAAGAGAAGCTCGGAAAGGGAGGGCTCGCCGTCCGTGTCCAACCGGAAGCGGCCGAGCGACTCGTGCTCGGCGACGAGAGCGCCCTCGCCTTCGGCGATGATGCGGGGCTTCTTCCAGTACCCCTCGCCCGTCCGCCCCCACGACCAGGTGTTGCGGAACCAGAGGGTCGGCAGCGCCTCGATCCGCGCCGCGTCGGGCCCGCGATTGGCGAGGGTGATGCGGATCAGGATGTCGTCGGCGGCCGCCTTGGCGTACTCCGCGAAGACGTCGAAGTACCGGCCGTCGTCGAAGACGCCGGTGTCTTCGATCTCGAACTCGGGATCCTTCTTCGTCCGCCGGGCGGCCTCCGCCAGGAGGGGACGGTACGGGAACTCCCGTTGCGGGTATTTGTAGAGCGCCTTCATGTAGGAATGCGTCGGCGTCGAGTCGAGGTAGAAGTAGCTCTCCTTGACGTCCTCGCCGTGGTTGCCCTCCGGCCCGGTCAGGCCGTAGAGCCGCTCCTTCAAGATCGGGTCGCGTCCGTTCCACAGCGCCAGCGCGAAGCAGAGCCGGCCCTCGCGGTCGCAGATACCGAGCAGGCCGTCCTCCCCCCAGCGGTACGTGCGGCTGCGCGCGTGGTCGTGGGGAAAGTAGTCCCAGCAGCTTCCGTCCGCGGAATAGTCCTCCCGGACGGTCGCCCACTGGCGCTCCGCGAGGTACGGCCCCCAGCGCTTCCAGTTCACCGCGCGGCGCTCGTCCTCCGAAAGCCGCTCGGCTTCCGCTCCTGCAAACGGAACGTACGCGGTCGATTCCCGCCGACCCCTGCGAGGTTGCGACGCCATGGGATCTCTCTCGCTCCTGTTCCCGGCTTTCTGCGGCGACAGCCTATCGAACAGACCGCCCGAGATCCTCCCGACGCCCCGCCGCGAGGATGTCCTGATCGAGACGGAGCGCTTCGCCGACGGACCAGGCCTGGAACGGGCATCCGCGGGGAGCGTGGGGCGGATCGCCGTCGGCGATCTCCGGAAGATGCCCGAGACCGGCCGCCGGCCGCTCGAGGAGAGGGACCAGAAAACGCTCCCGCGCCTCCCGCCGCGCGGCCTCCGGGTCCGCCGCCGTGCGAACGAACGCGTCGGCGAAGGCGCCCAGAAGCCACGGCCACACGGTCCCCTGGTGATAGGCGCCATCCCGACTTTCGACTCCGTCTTCGTAGCGGCCGACGTAGGCCGGGTCGTTCGGGCAGAGCGAGCGGACGCCCGCCGGCGTGACGAGCCGGCTTTCCACGATCCGGACGACCCGGAGGGCGCGGTCGCCTTCGAGAAGCGGAAAGGGAAGCCCGCCGACGGCGAAAATCTGGTTGGGTCGGACCGAGGCGTCCGTGTTTCCCGGCCGGCCGTCCGCATCGACGACGTCGAAGAGGCAACCCGAGTCCTCGTTCCAGAAGCGCTCCGAAAACGTCGCGCGCGCGCGCTCCGCGAGAGCCCGCCAGCGGCCCGGGCGAGACCCCCCGATGCGGAGGGCGTTGATCCAGAGAGCCTGCACCTCGACGGGTTTTCCGATCCGCGGGGTCACGACGCGACCGCCGACCTTCGCATCCATCCAGGTGAGCTGGATGCCCGGTTCGCCGGCGGTCAAGAGGCCGTCCGCGTCCGCCCGGATCCCGTGGCGCGTGCCCGAGGAGTATCCGGCGAGCACCGCGTCGATCCCGCTCTCCAGAGCGCTCCGTTCCTCGCCCGCCACGTGATGGCGGCCTCGCTCGCAGGCGGCGAGGTAGTCGTGCACCGCAACGGCGAACCAGAGCGCGGCGTCCACGGAGTTGTACTCCGGGGCGCGGCCCGTGTCCGGAAAACGGTTGGGAAGCATCCCTTCCGAGACCATCCCGGCCCACGTCGCGAGGATGGCGCCCGCTTCCGCGAGACGGCCGGTCGCGAGACATAGCCCGCGCAGAGAGATGAAGGTGTCCCGGCCCCAGTCGAGGAACCAGGGATAGCCGGCGAGGATCGTTCGGCCGTCTCCGCGGCGGACGACGTAGTCGTCGGCCGCGCGATCGAGCCTCGAGCGAAAGGAGCCGCGGCGGCGCGACTCCTCGTCTCGCAGCGCGGCCCACTCCTCGCGCAGAGCGGCCGCGGAGCCCGGGAGAGGGGCGTCGGGATCGTCGGACAGAAGCAGGACTGCGGAACCCGCCGACAGATCGAAACGGAAGACGCCGGGGGACGCGAGGTCTTCCAGGAAATCGAGCCCGCGCTCCCGCTCTTCCGTGTAGAGAAAATTGCGGTACCAGACCGGGTCGTGGGTGTACTCGCCGGTGGCGTCGGCGGCGGTCGCGGGAACCCCCGGATAGGGCCGGTAGACCGTCCGCACGCCGCGCCGGTGCGGATCGAACCGGAAGGCCGGGTTCTCGTGATGCAGAGCGTGGGCGTCCCGGCCGGAGAGGAGCAGCCGGACCGCGAGAGTGGCGCGGCCGCCGCCGCCCCGGGCCTGCCAGCCGAGAGCCGTGGTGCCCCGGGCGCGCGAGACGAAGATCTCCTGGTCGAGCGCGCCGCCGCCCGGCAGACGAAAGGTCCAGCGCGGCCAGGGATCCGCCTCGAACTCGGCAACGCGGCCGGCGCCATCCAAAAACAGGACGTCGGGACCATACGCCTGCGCGGAGATCGGGACGCGGCCGGACGGCGTCTCGACCCACGCCTCGATCCCGTTGACGAGGACGAAGCGTCCCCCGGGAGGATCCGTCGCCACCAGCTGGAGGGCGTGGTACCGGCGCGTGCGGAAAAGACCCGTCGTGCCGGATGCGAATCCCCCGCGCCCGTCCGCCTCGAGCCACTCGGGAAAGGCGGGCGATCCGGGCACTCTCGTTATCGTGTGGGCGCTCCGGCCAGGGAAGCGGGGGTTCCCACGCGCAGGATTCGCGGGTCCCCCTCTACGGCGAGCCCGTTGGATCGGAGAATCACCTCGAGCGCGTCCTCCCATCGGACGTCCGTGAGCCGGACCGTGACGGAGCCTCGGACTTCCGGGTCGATGGCGATGTTCACGCCCGCGAGCTCTCCGAAGCTCCGGAGGACGTCACGGATGTCGGCGTCCTTCACGTCGAGCGAGATGCGGTCCCCGGGGGCGAGGCGCCGGGGCCTGGCGGCGCCCGCGGATCGAACGACCAGTGTCCGGGAGCGCTTGCCGGGCGGGGGTCGCCGCGGCGTCGGGACGACCGGCGCGGCGACGGCGAGAGCCGCGAGCAACAGGCCGGACGCGGAGAGTCCCGTCATGATCGGCCGGGGACGACCTGTTCGGCGCTTGCCGGCGGCGCGGCGTCGCGCACGCGCTCCTCCATCGCCCAGAGACCGAGGTGGCTTCGCCATGCGGAGGCGGACGCCGCCTCCAGCACGAACTCGACCTCTTCGCCGCTCCGGCGCCAGATCCGCAGGACTTCGCTGCGGAAGAGGAGGCGGCCCGAGGCGAGCCGGCGGCCGGTCGCGATCTTCGCGATGTCCGGCGTTGCGATCCGGAGCCTCTCCCCGAAGAGCCCGGAGAAAGAGAGCGCGCCGGC
>DATNMZ010000500.1:0-2875 GCA_035602095.1 Thermoanaerobaculia bacterium | reverse complement strand
TCCGGAGGCCATTGCCGCCGACTGGCCCTGGCCGGAGAACGGGTCCAGCACCCCGGCGGCGTCGCCTGCCATCAGCATGCCGCCTTCGGTCGGAGGCTTCGCGGTGAAGACGACGGGCACCGTGCCGAGGAAGCCGCGCGGGCCCGGCTCCATCGCGGCGAGGTCCGCGTCGAGGGCCCGGTTGGCGTCTCTCGCCCGCGTGACGACGTCCTCCCACGTCCCTCCGATGTTCCGCCGGGCCTTTTCCGAGAGGACGCCGGCGAGATTCGCTTCGCCTCCTTCGACGCGCGAGAGTCCGCAATAGCCTCCCGGAAAGAGATAGAGACGCACGCGCCCCGCAAGCACGGCGGTATTCCCCCGGTAGTCGCGGCTCCAGCCGAAGAACCGGTCGCGCCGGAGGAATCCGCGGTCGAGCGAGCGGTCGAGCGCGTCCCAGCGGCCCCACGCGCCGATGACGGCGCGGGCTTCTGCCTCCTCTTCCTCCGACCCCGAGGTGAAACGGACGGTGAAGCCGCGGTCCGGCGCCCCCGCGATGGAGATGACTCTCGCCGAGAAGCGGATCTCGGCGCCCGCTTCCCGCGCCCGGGCCGCGAGGAGATCGTCGAACCGCCACCGCGAGATTCCAAGCGCCGGCGACGGAAGACGAAACGTTACGGCGGGCTCGCGCGGCAGGTGAATGGAGCCCTCCTCGATGCGTTCGGGACCGGCGGACTCGACCGCCGCGCGCGCGCCGATGCGCTCGAGAGAGGCGAGCGCATCGCCGGAGAGAAACTCGCCGCAGACCTTGGCCCTCGGAAAGCGGTCCTTCTCGAGCAGGAGAACCCGCCGGCCCGCGGACGCGAGCACGGCCGCCGCCGCGGATCCCGCGGGGCCCGCGCCGACGACGATCGCGTCCCGCGGCGTCACGCGCCGGGGCCGGTGATCAGCATCCGGTAGGGGAAGACGGGCTCGACCCGCGATCCCGGCACGGCCTCCTTGACGATCGCGCGCGCCTCCTGCGGTGTGTAGGCCTGCATCACCGACGCCGGCCCGTCGTGCCGGGAGGCGAGGCTCTCGAAGACGAGCGGGCCCGCGACGGAGACGAAGATCCAGGGGAACAGATGGCGGCGGAGGTCGAGCAGAGCGAACCCGCGGCGTGCGACGCGCGCGAACTCGCGGAGCAGCGCCTGGTTTTCCTCCGGGGAGAAGTGGTGGAACATCAACGTCGACACGACCCAGTCGGCGCCGCCGTCGGGCAGGGGAAGCGAAAAGGCGTCCGCGGCGAGCGCCGGCGGCCTGGAGTCTCCCGACGCGCGCCCGGCCGCGAGATGCCGCCACTGGATGTCGACTCCGACGACGGTGGCGCGGCGCCCGGCCCGGGAGATCCGGCGCGCGAGCGTCCGGGCCACCGCGCCCGATCCCGCGCCGACGTCCAGGAGCACGAAATGGTCCTGCCGCGCGGCGCGGATTTGCGGCAGCAGGTATCGGTCGAGGGCGCGGGAGCCGCCCCACTTTCCGTTGACGAGCTCCAGATCCCGCAGCGACCGCGCCATTTCCTCCGGAGCGAGGTCCAGGTCGTCGAGCATCTCCCGGCAGGGGCGGCGCCTCGGGATGAGCCAGCTCATGGGAGTTCGGGCTCAGGGGGAAAGATCGTGAAATCTCAACCGGCCACCCCGCTCACGACGAGCGCGCTGTTCTTCGATCCGAACCCGATGCAGTTGCAGATCGCGTGCTCGAAGGAGGCCGGGCGGGCCGCGTTGGCGACGTAATCGAGGTCGCACTCCGGATCCGTCGCGTCGAGGTTGATCGTGGGCGGTAGGAAGCGGTCGCGCATCGCGAGAAGCGTGGCCGCGACTCCGGCCGCGCCGCAGGCCCCCTGAGGATGGCCGATCATGGACTTGATGGAGGAACCGGGGAGCTTCTCCGCCGCGCGCCCGAAAGCCAGGCGGACCGCGCGAGTCTCGACGCGGTCGTTCAACTTCGTCGAGGTGCCGTGGTACGCGATGTACTCGATCGCCTCCGGCGGGAGGCCCGCCTCGGAGATTGCGAGTGTCATCGCGCGCGCCGGCTCCTCGCCGCTCTCGTCGAGGCGCACGCGGTGGTGCGCGTCGCACGTCGCCCCGTAGCCGCGAATCTCGCCATAGACCCGGGCGCCTCGGGCCCGCGCGCGCTCGGCCTCCTCCAGGACGAACATCCAGGCCCCCTCTGCGAGCACGAACCCGTCGCGGTCCGCGGAAAACGGGCGCGACGCGCTAGGCGGGTCCCCCTCCCGCGCCGTGGACACGATCCGCATCATCGCGAAGCCCTCCATGATTCCGCGAACGACCGTGGCGTCCACGCCTCCCGCGAGAAAGAGGTCGCCCGATCCGAACTTGATCGCGCGAAACGCCTGTCCGAGAGCGTCCGTCGAGGAGGTGCATCCCGTCGAAACGACCTGGGAAGGTCCGCGCAGGCCGAAGCGCATCGAAAGCTCGGACGACATGGTTCCGATCGTGCCGGAAGCGATCGAATAGACGGACGCCTTTCGGACCTGATTGGTGTAGTAGAGGTGATACATCCGCTCCGAGAACTCGATCGGTCCGCCGCCCGTGCCGAGCATGACCCCGATCGCCCGCCGCTCCTCGAGGCTGAGCGCGTCGGTGTCGATGCCGGCGTCGTCCAGGGCTTCCGCCGCCGCGGCGAGCGCCATCGGGACGGCCCGCGACACGTGCCGGATGTCCTTCGGGTCGAGGTGCGCCGTGAAATCGAGGTCCTTGACCTCGCCCGCGATGGTGGCCGGCAGTCCCTCCGGATCGAACAGCGAGATCCGGCCGACGCCGCTCTGCCCCCGGGCCAGCCCCCGCGCGAACGCTTCGCGGCCGTTCCCGTTGGGGGAGAGGCAACCGATTCCGGTGAT
>DATNMZ010000499.1:0-2896 GCA_035602095.1 Thermoanaerobaculia bacterium | reverse complement strand
TCGTTGCGCGTCGAGAGAGCGCGCATGACGGAGAATCCGCCGACGGCGAGCGGAGTGATGACCGCCTCCGTTCCTCCGGCGATCGCCGAGTCGGCATCCCCGTACTGGATCATCCGGTACGCCTCGCCGACGGCGTGGGCCCCGGTGGTGCACGCGGTGACGGTCGAGAGGTTCGGCCCCTTCATCCCGTACTTGATCGAAATATTGCCGGCGGCCTCGTTCACGATCAGGCCGGTGATGAAGAAGGGCGAGATCACCTTCGGGTTGTCGCCCGTCTCGACGAACTTCCTCTGCGTGTCCTCGATCAAGCGAAGCCCGCCGATGCCCGATCCGATGACGACGGCGACGCGACCGCGATTCGCATCGGTCACGGGGAGCCCCGAGTCCTCCATCGCGAAGTGGGCCGCCCCCATCGCGTAGTGGATGAAGGTGTCCATCTTCTTGATCTCTTTCTTATCGATGTAGCGAGAAGGCTCGAAGCCCTTGACCTCTCCCGCGATGCGGCAGGCGAACCGCGACGCGTCGAAGCGCGTGATCGGCCCGACGCCGCTCTTTCCGGCGAGGAGGGCGTCCCAGTTCTCCGCGTTTCCGATGGCGAGCGGAGAAACCAGGCCCACCCCCGTCACGGCCACGCGGCGAGGCGAGGGGAAACGGGGCATCGGTTGTCAGGCTTGCGAAGAGTTCTTCTGGATGTATGCGATCGCGTCCTTGACCTTCTGGATCTTCTCCGCGGCTTCATCCGGGATCTCGATGTTGAAGGCTTCTTCGAAGGCCATCACGAGCTCGACCGTGTCCAGCGAATCCGCGCCCAGGTCGTCCACGAAGGAAGCTTCGGGGGTCACCTCGTTGGCATCCACGCCGAGCTGCTCGACGATGATGCTCTTGACCTTCTCATCAACACTCATTCGATCCTCCCCTTCCCTGCGAAAATCCGCCGTATTCTTTCCCAGATGCGACCCGGGGGCAACCGGAGTCAAACGTACAGGGGTTCGCGCCGTAAGGTCAAATCGTTCCCGATTCACATCAGCAGCCCTCCCGAGACGTTCAAGACGTGCCCGGTCACGTAGGCCGCGTCCTCGGAGGCGAGATACGCGACCGCCGACGCCACGTCGCCCGCCTGGCCGAGTCGCCCGAGCGGGATCTGCGCGGAAAGGGCCTGCCGGGCCTCCTCCGTCATCTTCTCCGTCATCGCGGTCGCGATGAATCCCGGCGCGACGGCGTTGCAGGTCACGTTTCGGGACCCGAGCTCGCGGGCCACCGATTTCGTAAAGCCGATCAGTCCCGCCTTCGAGGCCGCGTAGTTCGCCTGTCCGGCGTTTCCCATCAACCCGACGACGGAAGTCACGTTGACGATCCGGCCGTAGCGCTTTCGAACCATGGACTTGACGAGCGCTTGAGTCAGCAGGAACGCCCCCGTGAGGTTTACTCCGATCACGCGTTCCCAGGCCTCCCGGGACATCCGCAGGAGCAGGTTGTCGTCGGTGACACCGGCGTTGTTGACGAGGACGTCGACCGGCCCTCCGGAGAGGGCGGCCTTCGCCGCCGCCTCGATCGACTCGGCGTTCGACAGATCCAGCGGGAGCGCCGTCGCAGTGCCCCCGGCGGCCGTGATCTCGCCGACGACCCGTTCGAGATCGGCCGCAGTGCGGGCTGCGGCGATTACCGCGGCGCCCTCCTCTGCGAGCCGCAGGGCCACCGCTTCTCCGATCCCGCGGGACGCGCCTGTTACGAACGCCCTTCTGCCCTCGAAGCGTTTCATGTTGCTCCCGTCCGCTGCCGGGCCGCCCCTCGGTCGACCGGCGCCTCCCACATTACTCGGGCTTCTGCACGATGTCCGGCAGATCGCGCATCCAGGTCTCGACGATCGCGCGCGCGACGTCGGCGATCGCGAGCACCGACGGATGGTCGGCCGCGGAAGGGTTCTCCGATTCGCTCCGGTCGGTCAGGATCGCCAGAACGAATCGCCCCTTCTTCGTGCGCAGGATCCCGGAATCGTTGCGCACTCCGTGCATGGATCCGGACTTGCCCGCCCACAGGTACTCGGACGGGAAGCGCCGGGCGATTCGGAGGCGGGTCGGGTCCTTGTCGAGGTACGCGAAGATCCGGCGCGAGGTGGCCGAGTCCAGAAGCTCTCCCTGGGCGACCCGGGTCATCCACCGGGCCGCCTCGTTCGGCGTGACGATACCGAGCCGGAACCCCTTCCAGGGCGTCGGATTCTCGCCAGAACGGGTGAGCGCGGGCAGCTTCGCAAAGAGACGGTAATGCGTCAGTCCGATACCGTTCATCCGGGCGTTGATTCGATCGATCCCGAGACGATCGATCCACGCGTTCGTCGCCGTGTTGTCGGAGGGGCCGATCATCAGAGTCAGGAGATCGTTCCACGTCGGGTTCAGGCCCGGGTCGAGGATCAAGAGCGTCCCGGAGCCGCTCGCTTTGTTCTCGGCCGTCAGGGTCCAGCGGTCGGAAAGTTCGATCTCGCCCGCCCGGACGCGCTCCATGGCTTCGGTCAGGATCCCGATCTTGATCACGGACGCGGACTCGAATTCCGAATCCCCGTCGCGTTCGTAAGTCCGGCCGCTTTCGAGATGGCGCGCGGAGACTCCGATCCGGCAGGCACACCGGCGGGAGGCTTGCGCGACCGCGGCGTCGAACGCGGCGGAGGAAGACGGGGCAGAGCGGGACGTGGCACACGCCCCCGCGAGGAGGAGAGACGCGGCCGGGAGGAGCCAGGAAAGGGAGTTCCGGAGGAGGACGCTCAACCGAAGCCTCCGCCGGCGCGGCGGCGGGCGGAGAGCTCTCATTCCGGGCCCCCGTAGGACTCGAGACGGATCGAGCGGTCGATCCGCTTGACGAGGCCGGACAGGACCGTGCCGCGGCCGATCTCGATGACGCGGTC
>DATNMZ010000498.1:0-3594 GCA_035602095.1 Thermoanaerobaculia bacterium | reverse complement strand
GCCGAGGCGGAGATCGCGGTATGGGAGATCGACCCGACGCCGGTGGAGCCCGGGAAAGCGCGCGAGCCGTTTCGGGCGCTGACCGCCATCAACGGGTACCCCACCGGACAGCCGCGCTGGATGCCGGACGGAAAAACGGTGCTCTTCTCGCGCAAGTCCCCCGACCCGGAGCGGATGCTGCGTTCGGACCTCTATCTCTGGAATGTCCGGCGCGGATCGATCCGGCGCGTCACGCGCGGCGCCGACGTCGCGATGGCCGACCCGTTTCCCGACGGGCGCTCTCTGATCGGCGTGAGCAATCGACACGGGCTCTCCCGCCTCGTGCGGGTCGACGTGGAATCGGGCCGGGTCGAGGCCTTTCGCCCTGACGTCGAGCGGGACGACCCCTGGCGGATCTGGATCCATCCCCGGGTCTCGCCCGACGGCGGTCGCGTCGCCGTGCTCGTGAATTCGAACGCGAAGTGGCGCCCGGCGGTCTTCGACATCCAACGCGAGAGTTTCCGGGAGCTGTCGATCTCCGGGTCTCCGGTCGGGCCACCGGCCTGGAGCCCGGACGGCGCCCGCCTCTACGTCGCCAACGACTCCGCGGGAGTCTGGAACCTGGAAGCGATCTCCGTCGACGGCGGAGGAGCGAGAGCCGTGACGCGCGTGACCGGAGCCGCCGTCGCCCCCGCGCCCGTGCCGGATGGACGAGCGCTTTTCTATCTGGATCTCTCGTCGCACGGATTCGACCTGAGATTCCTCCGCCTCGACCCGGGAGAAACCGCGGGCGGCCCCGCTCCGCCGGACACCGCCGGCAGCTTGCCGATCCTGCCACCTCCGGCCGTCGCGGCGGCGCCCGCACCCGAGCCGCCGGTTCCCGCTTCCCACGAGTACCGCGTTGGGAAAAACCACGCCGTACGGCTCTACCTCGGCGAGAGCCTCGGCCCGTCGGGCGCGATGTGGCAGCCCGGCCTCGAAGGTTCGGACCTGATCGGCCGGTTCCACTGGCTCGCGGTCGCCTCTCTCGGCAGCGTCTCGGGACCGCGCGGGGCGGCGGTTTCGATCGCGTGGCGCGGCTGGCCCGTGGTGCTGCGCGGGCAGCTCTTCGACGCCGTGGAGCGGCCGGGCGCGCAGCAGGGTCTGCGCCGGCCCGAGTTCGACCAGGCGCGCCTCGGCGCGTTCGCCGATGCCGTCTGGGGACGGCCGGTCGACGGCGGCAGCGTCCAGGTGTCCGGCAGCGTCGGGTCTTCGCGGGTCGAAGCGCTGGCCACGAAGGAGACCTTCCGCCGTGACCTCGCCGCGGTGCACGCCGAAGGGTCCGTCGAGAGAAGCCGCGGCCGGCTCGGCGCCGTTCTCGAAGGAGACGTCTCGGCGTCCGCCGGCCGCACCGACGGCGAGAGCTGGGCGCAGACGCAGGCCGGCGGCCGCGTGACCGTGCGCGCCTGGAAGCTCGGCCTGCGCCTGGCGGGGCGCCTGGGAGAGACGAGCGGTACCCCGACCCGCTTCGACCTCTTCTCCGTCGGAGGGGCGCCGTCCTCGCTCTTTCCCGAAGCTCTCGATCGGAACCGGGTGACGATGGCGGCGCTCCCGGCGGACGTCCAGGTCGGTCGGCGGATCGAAGAGTGGCGCGCCGACCTGATGCCCCGCGAATTTCCGATGTCGCTCTTCTACGAGCGCGCCCGGGCGTGGACCCCCGGCCTCGAGAAGCCGGAGCCCGTCGTCCTGTACGGCGCGGAGATGCGGTTCGACGACTCGCGGGCGCCGGGGATCGCGATCGGAACGTTCGACTTCTTCGCGGGGATCGCCCGGATCCGGAGCCGCACCCCGGCGTTTGCGAGCACGCGGCTGTACGCCGGAATCGTCTACAGGCCGTGAGTCAGGTGATAGGTGACAGGTGATAGGTGATAGCGATAACTGATAACTGATGACTGATAGCTACAGAGGGGGCCTCACGATCACACGGGGGGTCGGCCGCCGGCGGAGCGGCCGTGGCGTCTCGGTCGGCGCGGGTGTGGCGGTCGGTGGTACAGCCGTCGCGCTCGGAGTCGCGGTCGGTGTCAGGGTCGGGGTGGCCGTCGCCGTCGGCACGACTCCGGCTTCGACGATCCTGTAGAGGGCGCCGCCCTCCGTCGCGGCATACAACTCGCCCGCGGCGTCCTCCCCGAACGTGGTCAGGCCCGAAGCTCGAGCGGTCAGGAGCTGCCCGTTGGCCCAGATTCTTCCGGTGCAGTAGTCGCCATAGAAGTAGACGCCCTGAAACGAGGGCATGGCGCTGCCCCGATAGACGTATCCCCCCGTTACGGAGCAGTCGCCGGCACCGTGCGAATACTCGTAGATCGGCGCAATGAAAAGGGGCGACATGCAAGGGGGCACGCCGGCCGGGCAGGCGCTCGAGCCGCCCCCGCCGCAAATGGTTCCTTCCATGATCTTCCAGCCGTAATTGCGGCCGCCGGCGCTGCCGTGGGGCTCGAAGTCGATCTCCTCGCGGGCGCTCTGCCCGACATCTCCAATGTAGAGGTCTCCCGTCGCGCGATCGAACGAGAAGCGCCAGGGGTTGCGCAGTCCCTTCGCCCAGATCTCGTTCGGGACGCCTCCCGAGAGAAACGGGTTGGTGGGCGGGATTCCGTAGAACGGGGGCGTCGCCACATTCTGGTCCACGTCGATTCGGAGAAGCTTGCCGAGCAGCGTGTCGTCCCTTTGCGCGTTGCACATCGGATCGTTCGCGGAACCGCCGTCGCCCATCCCGATGTAGAGGTAACCATCGGGGCCGAACTGCAGCTCTCCGCCATTGTGATTCGCGAATGGCTGCGTGATCGTCTTCAGGATCACGCCGCTCGCCGGGTCCGCCGCGTTCGGGTTGCCCGACGAGACGCGGTATCGCGCGATGACCGTGTCCCCCGCCGGTGTGTTCGTGTAATTGACGAAGAAGAAACCCGTGCTGGCATACCGGGGATGGAACGCGACGGAGAGCAAGCCGCGCTCCCCGCAGCAGGAGACCGCTCCCGAAAGGTCCAGGAACGGAGCGGGAAGGATCGCCGTGCCGTTCCAGACGACGATCTGGCCGGTCTGCTGGGTGAGAAAGAGGCGGGCGTCGCCGGCGCTGGCGATCGACGTCAGGCTCGGACGGCCGCTGGCGAGCGGTTGGAGCGCGATATCGGCCGCGGCGGCCGCAAGCGGCGCGGAGGCGGGCGGGTGCGCGTCGTTGGAAGGCATCGAGGGGAGGAGCCAGAACGCCGAGACAGCCAGGACCGCCGCGAGCGGGCGGGAGGAGAAGGAGGAGGGTCGAAGAGGGGCCGGGGTCCGGAGCATGGCGATTTCGCCGTGGGGCGAAATGCCATTCTAGCCGGTCGCTCCTTATTTCTCAGGAATCGCGAACGCTCGAACGGGAAAACTCCCCATTTCCCGCACGGGCGGCGGCACCGCGAAGAATCGAAACTCGAGGCCGGCGAGGGCACCGAGGTTCGTCAGGTGCTCCACGATCGGGATCCCCGCCGCGAGCAGCCGCGTATGCGCCGGCCGCGAGAGATCCGCCGTGTCGTCGATGTTGAGCGAATCGATCCCGACGAGGGCCGGGTTCGCGTCAACGAGAAACGCCGCCGCCGCGTCGGTCAA
>DATNMZ010000497.1:0-2307 GCA_035602095.1 Thermoanaerobaculia bacterium | reverse complement strand
CGGCCCGACCGGGGCCGGACGACGGGGCCTCTCTGTAGTCACTACGCCAGTATTCCGCTAGGCAAGTCCAGCAGCTCGCACCGCGAGGAGTCTCCCGACCGAAGGGAGGGAGGAGCCTTGCGGTGCGGGAGCGGAGCGCGGAGCGACGGCTTACGGCCGCCGCGCGCCGGAAAGCTCGGCTGCGTCGAGCCGGAGCCAGAGCTCCGCGGTCGACCGAAGGAGCCGGAACCGGGTTCGCGTCCAGCGGCGAACCTCCTGGCCTCCTCCCGCGCCATCGACCAGGTCCTGGACGGCGCGGTCCACGTGCGGCGCCCGGGCGAGCGTGGCGCGCGCCGACTTGACCACCTCCGACTCGGCGGGGCCCGTCTCCGCCGGCCGTCGCAGGGCCTCCCCCTCCGCATCGGCCTTGACGCGCAGAGCGGTCGCGCGCAACAGCGTTCGGTCCTCGCCGGAAGCGGGCGCGCCGTGGGTCACCGCGCGCCGCGCCGCCGCCAGCTCCCAGGACTCGAGCTGGAGGTGGGCAAGGCCGGTGACGTTCGTGCGCAGCGGGCCGACTCCATCGTCGTACTGCTCGACGGCCGCGAGAACGCGGTCGAGACAGGGCCGCCAGAAGCTCTCGTCTCCGCCGTCGGGCTCGACCTCCTCCACGAGCTCGAGCGCCCCCTCGATGTCCTCGGCTTCGAGCCCGGGAGAGTCGAACTTGGTCAGCACGTCGCCGATCGCCGCCTTCAACTCGACGACCTGCTGCGCGCGCACGTTTCGCTCCTTCGTCTGCTGGTCGAATCGGATGCGAGAGTCGCG
Organism: Thermoanaerobaculia bacterium; assembly: GCA_035602095.1. Taxonomy (GTDB): domain Bacteria; phylum Acidobacteriota; class Thermoanaerobaculia; order UBA5066; family Gp7-AA6; genus JALYUA01. Next base: position 1,506 of record DATNMZ010000497.1, on the reverse strand, counting down.
GAACCGGCGGAACTCGGGCGGCGGCCCCTCGTCTCCGTCGTGCGTCCACTCGCGCTCGAGGTCCGTGATCCGGCCGGTCGCTTCGTCCAGCCGACGCTCCTCTTTTTCGTAGAGGCGGTGGAATACCGAGCGCGAGGTCAGGTTGCACCATGCCACGGCCGTCAGAATCTCCGGGTTGGAGAGTCCGCTGGCGACTCGCCGCTTCATGGTGCGCACGTTCTCCAGCAGTCGCTGATTCAAGAGCTCCTCGAACTCCCGCGCGCTCGCGACGTCGGTCGCGAGCTCGTCGAACGCTCGCACGATGGCCGGCGTCATCGCCGTGTCCATGCGGGGCCAGACGGAGGAAGCCGTGAGGGACTCGAAGAATTTCTTGATCTGGGAGCGCGGCTTGGTTGCGGGGGCATCCGGGTCCGCCCGGCCGGTGGCCGCGACGGTTGCGAGGAAGTCCACCTTGTCGATCACGTCGTCGTCGATGTCCGCCTGCGAGAAGTAAAAGCGCAGGAGATAGAACGCTATTTTTTCGTCCTGAGGCCGGACTCTCTCGAAGAAGCGCCGCAGGAGGGAAGGCGAGAACTTCCGATCCGCGTCCCGAAGCTGCCGCGCAACGCCGTCGAGGCGCGAGTTCAAGTCCCGCAGCAGCGGAGCGACCGCTTCGGGCGAGCCGGTATTGATGTGCGACGCGATCGTCTTCATCTGGTCGTAGAGGTCGGTGAAGTCGATCGGCTGGCCCGGATCGGAGGAGAAGAAGGTCTTGTGGACGCCTCGGACAAACTGGTGAAAGGTCCAGAGCGCCTTGAACCGTTCGGTCAGGCGGATATAGTCGTCGTGGAGAAGCTGTATTTTCTCGACGGACATCGGGTAAATTTTTGAGGTAGGACTATTCTAATCCGGAATCCGGGCCCATTCCCCCGGGCGACGCGAGACTTCCTCTGAAGCTCGGCCGCACGCTCATCGACTCGGCCACCCTGGACCAGGGGGTGACCCGGCTGGCGGCCGAGATCGACCGGGACCAGCAGGGCCGGCCCGCCCTCCTGGTCGGGATACTCAAAGGGTCGATCTTCTTCCTCTGCGATCTGGCCAAGAAGCTCCAAAAGACGCCGGTTTCCCTCGACTTTCTTCAGGTTTCCTCCTACGGGTCCGGCACGAAATCCTCCGGGAACGTGCGGCTGCAGCGCGACCTGTCGACCGACGTGGCCGGCCGGGACGTGATCATCGTCGAGGACATCGTCGACACCGGCCGCACGCTGCAGAAGATCATCCAGCTGCTCGCAACCCGCAATCCGAAGTCCGTCAAGATCTGCGCGCTCCTGAAAAAGAAGATCCCCGGAAACGACGGCATCCCCGTCGACTACCTGGGGTTCACCATCGACGACCACTTCGTCGTCGGGTACGGCCTGGACTACGCGGAGTCCTATCGGAACCTGCCCTTCATCGGAATTCTCGAGCCGGACGGCGAGAAGCAGCCGGGGGCGGATGACGGGAAACGGGAAACGGGAAACGGGAATC
>DATNMZ010000496.1:0-5010 GCA_035602095.1 Thermoanaerobaculia bacterium | reverse complement strand
CCGACAGTTGATAGCTGACAGCCGCTCGCATTATGCCGACGCGGGCTCAACCGGCTTCGGCCCGAGGCCGATGCGGCGGCGGAACCGGTCGAAGCCGACGGCGATGAACATGAAGCTCGTCCAGATCTTTGTCGCAAGGGGCACGTCCTCGACTCCGCCGGCTAGAGTCGTCGTCACGGCCGCGCGGATCTTGTCGAACGGGGCCTCGGAGCAGAACGCCTCGAAGAAGACCGGATCGTAGAAGGCGTACACGAAGCGGCGGAACCGCCGAAAGAGCGTGCGGGCCGAGCGCTCGTACGCGGCGAGGTCCGACGCGTCGACGCGGCCCTTGCGCGCTAAGGCCCGCTCGATGGCGGCTGCGGCGCGCTCGCCGGTGGCCATGGCGAGAAATACGCCCGTCGAGAAGACGGGGTCGAGGAATGTCGCCGCGTCGCCGACCAGGACCCAGCCGTCTCCGGCTAGCCGGCCGGACTTCGCGGAGTAGTCCGAAATGCCGTGGACCTTCGAGGTCCGCCGCCCCGGGCCCAGGAGCTCTTGCATCCGCGCCGAGCTCTGGAGGAGCCGCTCGAACCTCCCCTCGAGGCTCTCGCTGGCGCCGGCCGCGGCGCGCGCCTCGGCGGGATCGAAGACGGCTCCGACGCTGCTGGTTCCGTCGGAGAACGGGATGATCCAGTACCAGACGTCGTTCTCGACCGGAAGGAGGATGTCGCCCGCTTCACGCCCCTCCGGCCTGGGGACGCTCTCGAAGTGGGCAAAGAGCGCGGCGCGCTTCAACTTCTTGTCGAACTTTCGAATGCCGAGCCGGCGCGACAACAGGGCGTCCTGCCCCGTCGCGTCCACGACGACGCGCGCCCGGACCTCGAAAGGCGAGCCGTCCGCCGAAACGGCGGCGACGCCGACCGCGCGCCCGTTCTCGAAGAGGACCTCGCGCACGGGCGTGCCCTCGCGCACTTCCGCGCCCAGCTCCTGCGCGTGCCGCAGGAGAAGCTCGTCGAACTCGGCGCGCTTGACGTGGTAGGCCATCGGGTGCTTGTCGTCCGTGGCGGTTCCAAAGACGACCGGCCGGACGCCCCCGGTCGCCGCGTTCCAGAAGAACGCTCCGTACTTCTCCTGGTACCCGGCGCGTCGGACTTTTTCGAGCACGCCCAGGCGCTCGAGGATGGGAAGTCCCCAGGGGAGAAGCGACTCGCCGACGTGGAAGCGCGGGAAACGCTCCCGCTCGAGGAGGACGACCCGTCGGCCGCCGCGGGCGAGAAGGGCCGAGACGGTCGAGCCCGCGGGGCCCCCGCCGATCACGACCGCGTCGTAAGATTGGGACATCGCGACATCTTCTCAGAACGGGCCGGCCGCGGTCGAATTCCGGGACGTGCGCAAGACGTTCGCCTCCGGCCGGGCCGCCCTCGACGGGTTTTCGCTTTCCGTCCGCGACGGCGAGACGGTGGCGCTGCTCGGGCCTTCCGGCTGCGGAAAGACGACGGCGTTGAAGCTCGTGAACCGTCTCCTCGCTCCGGACGCCGGAGAAGTGCGCGTCTTCGGCCGCGACGTCGCGCAGGAGGACGCCGTCGGGCTGCGGCGCTCGATCGGATACGTGATCCAGGAGGGAGGCCTGCTCCCGCACTGGACCGTGCAGGAGAACGTCGCGACGGTGCCGCGGCTCCTCGGATGGAGCGAAGATCGCCGCCGGGAACGCGCCCGCGAGGTGCTCGCCATGGTCAATCTGCCCGCGGACGAGTTCTCCGCCCGCCGCCCGCGGGAGCTGTCCGGCGGCCAGAGACAGCGCGTCGGCGTCGCGCGGGCGCTCGCGGCGGATCCCGTCCTGGTGTTGATGGATGAGCCCTTCGGCGCGCTCGATCCGATCGCGCGCCGCGCGCTCCAGGCGGAGTTTCTCGCCTGGAAGCGCCAGCTCCGCAAGGCCGTTCTCCTCGTGACGCACGACCTGACCGAGGCGTTCCGTCTGGCGGATCGCGTCGCGATCGTCTGGCAGGGACGGGTCGTCCAGGTCGGGACCCCGCGCGAGATCGTGGAGGCTCCCGCGAACGATTTCGTCCGGGAGTTCGCGTCGCAATGAGCGCGCTCGCTGCGTACCTCTGGGAGCGGCGCTCCGAGATCCTCTCCCTGACGGGCGAGCACCTCGTGCTCGTCCTGCTGTCGACGGCGGCGGCCGTCGCGATCGGCGTGCCCGTGGGCGTCGCGCTCACGCGCTCCCCGCGGCTCGCCCGCCCCATCCTGGGGCTCGCGGGCGTCGTTCAGACGGTTCCGAGCCTCGCGCTCTTCGGCTTCCTGATTCCTCTGCCGCTCATCGGCGGGATCGGGCCGCGCACCGCAATCGTCGCCCTCGTCGTGTACGCGCTGCTCCCGATCCTCCGAAACACGCACGCGGGGATCCTCTCCGTCGATCCGGCGGTCGCGGAGGCGGCGGACGGCCTCGGGATGACGCGGCGCCAGCGGCTCTGGTGGGTCGAGATCCCGCTGTCGCTCCCGGTCGTCCTGGGCGGGGTCCGGATCGCGACGGTCGTCTCCATCGGGATCGCGACGATCGCCGCCGCGGTCGGGGCGGGAGGGCTCGGCGTGCTGATCTACCGCGGCATCGCGACGGTGGACAACCGCCTGATCCTCGCGGGCGCTCTCCCGGCGGCGTGTCTCGCGGTCGCCGCGGACCTGCTCCTCGGAGCGGTCGAGCGGCGCTGGTCGGGCGTTCTCCCGGAGTCCCGGCGATGAGGCGCGCGGCGATTCTTTCGATGGCGGTCGCCGCGATCGCGGCGGCCGCGGGAGCCGTCTCCTGCGGCGGAGGGGGAGGAGTCGCAAAGCGGTCGATCCGTGTCGGATCGAAGAACTTTTCCGAGCAGGTCCTTCTCGGAGAGATCGTCGCGCAGGCCCTGGAAGCGCGCGGCGCGAAAGTCGACCGGAAGCTGAACCTGGGAGGCACCTTCGTCTGCCACGGCGCGCTCATCGCGGGCGAGCTCGACTTGTATCCCGAGTACACCGGGACCGCGTACACGGCGATCCTCCGGGAGAAACCGAGCTCGGATCCCGCCCTCGTGCGCCGGATCGTCGCGGAGGAGTATCGCAAGCGCTGGGCGGCCGTCTGGGCGCCGCCGCTCGGGTTCGAGAACACGTTCGCCCTCGTCGTCCGGGGCGACGACGCCCGCCGGTTGAAGCTCGCCCGAATCTCGGACCTGAAGGCGCACCCGGAGTTGAAGCCCGGATTCGGGTACGAGTTCGTCGAGCGCGAGGACGGTTACCGCGGCCTGATGCGGGCCTACGGCCTCGCATTCCGGCAGCGCCCGGCGGAGATGGATCTCGGCCTTCTCTATCCCGCCCTGGAAGCGAAGTTGGTGGACGTCGTGGCCGGCAACTCGACGGACGGGCTCATCGCCGCGATCGGCGGAGTCGTTCTGGAAGACGACCGGCGTTACTTCCCGCCCTACGAGGCGGCCTTCGTGGTGCGCGGAGAGATCTGGAAGAACCGGCCCGAAGTTCGGGAGGTCCTGGAGTCGCTCGCTGGCCGGTTGACTCCCGCGCAGATGCGCGCATGGAACGCGAAGCTCGACAAAGACAAGAAGAGGCCGGAGGACGTGGCGAAAGAAGTGCTTCAAGCCGTAAGAGGGAAAACGTAGGGGAGGGGTCAGGCCGGGGTCAGGCCGGGGTCAGGCCAGGGTCAGGCCTCTTCAGAGGAACCTTGGTTCCTTGTTCGTAGTCTTTTGGCCTCTGGGGGAACTCTCCGGCGAGTGGGTCAGACCCCTGCGGGGTCAGACCCGGAGCTTCGCGCGCAGCTTGTCCCAGAAGAGCTTCAGGCCACCGTAGGAACGGCCTTCCGGGCCCTGATCGTTCAAGCCCCAGTCGTACCGCAGGTAGGTGATCGCATAGTCCGGGCCCGACAGGAACTCCCGATACCGTTCGGGTGCGAACCGCGCCAGCACCGCGCGCGTCCCGCCCGCGCTCTGGAACTCGTCGGAGTGCCAGCGAAATATCGACGAGATGTCCGCGCGGTTGTCGGCCGGACGGAAGCGGTTCAAGTCCTCCCGGGCGAGCCAGCGCCGCATGGCGGCGTCGAGATCGGCCTCGATTCCTTCGGCTCGGTACGCGGCGCGCGCCAGCGGCGGACAGGAGCGCGCCGCGCAGACGAGCGCCGCGTGGACTCGGTAGCCCGCCAGCGGCTCGAGCGCGCGCTCGATCTCGTCGAGCGACACGCGCTGGCCCGACACGCGGATGCGCTCGCCCGTGAAGGAGGAGGGGAGCGCCTGGATGCTGCGTGTCGGGTAGTGCGCCAGGATCCAGTGGATCGTCGCGGCGTTGTAGAGATTGATGAGAGACGCCATCCGATCGGCTCCCTGCGCCGGACGCTCCACGGCGGCGTACCTCGCGAGGAAGAGTGCGAGCGCCGCGCGGTCCGCGGGGGAATCCTTCCATCGTCCATAGGCCACTTGCCCGCGCTCGTCCACGTACTTTTCGAGCAGCCGGCTCCAGGGGCCGTGGTCGATTCCCGCGGGGGGCATCGGGACGCGCTCGCCTCCCGCCTTTTCGGGTCCTGCCGTTCCGCCGCAGGCGGCGGCGGCAGCGAGGCATGCCGCCAGGCACAACCGCGCCGCGAACCTCCTCGCGTGTTCTCGAAATTCCGCCATTGCGTTCGTTGCCTTGGGGCCGTAGGGGCGGCCCTTGCGGCCGCCCGGTCTACAGGTTCTCTTCGAAAAACTTCACGATCGCCGCGTTTCGGAAATCGAGCGACGCCTTCCCCCGGAAGCCGTGCTTCTGGGTGGGCTGTACCTGGAGCTCGTACGGTCTGCCCGCCTTCGTGAGCGCGTCGACGAACGCGAGCGTGTTCTGGATGTGGACGTTGTCGTCAGAGGCTCCGTGGATCAGGAGAAGCCGGGCTTTCAGGTTCTTCGCCTTCGAGAGCGGCGCGGAGGCCTCGTAGCCCGCCGGGTTCTCCGCGGGCGTGCGCATGTACCTCTCGGTGTAGGTCGAGTCGTAGAACTTCCAATGCGTGACGGGCGCCCCCGCGATCCCGCA
>DATNMZ010000495.1:0-4879 GCA_035602095.1 Thermoanaerobaculia bacterium | reverse complement strand
GGCGCCTGAAAACCCGAATGATTCCAGTTTCGCCTTCGCCGCATCCTGGTCCTGGACCTCCGCGTCGGAAAGAACCGTGTACGCCGGCACTCCCTGCGCTCCCCGCGCGGAGATCTCTCTCGCCAGCGCGTCCTCGGCGCGCCGGCGCCGCGCCGCGTTCTTGCTCAGAAACATCGCGACCACCTTGCGGCCGCTCAACTTAAGCGGCCTCGCGTCCGGAGCCCGCCACGTCGATTCAAACGTCGTCGTGGAGCAGGCGAGCGACGCCAGCACGAGCGCGATCGCCGTCCGTCGAATTCCGGGTCCCACTTTGGTCATGACGCTCTCCTTTCGCCATTGGTCCGTTCCCGCGCGATCCGCTGCGCCCCGTACCCCGTTCCGGATGGTTCAGAGCGCCGTCCCGACATTCCCTTCCGAGCCCTCCGGAACGAATTCCTACAGGTATCGCTCCCGCAGAATCGCCACGTGGTGCTCGAAGTGCCCGGCCGTGATCCAGGCCAGCGCTCTCACGGTGAAGGGATTGCCGCTGGCGATCCCCTTTTGCTTCCAGGCTTCGGCCGGAAGATTCCGGAAGAAAGCGACCGTCGCCAGCCGCACTCCGGAAAACTCCTCGAGGTGGTCCGCCCACGCGACATCGTCGGCGCGGGCGTGGAGCGAGCCGATGTCCTGATCGTAGCTCGGGAGAGGACTGTCGAACCCGCGCGCGAACCAGAACGCGCGAGAGAGGAAGAGGCGCTCCGTGTCGTTCACGTGATTGACGACCTGTCGGATGCTCCACTTGTCCGGTTCGTAGCGGTGGAGGGACTTCTCCTCGGAGATCGTGGAGAAGAGCGCGAGGGCCTCGCCCGACTGCGCGCGGAGCCGGTCGACGATGTCGCCGGCTGCGACGCGATCGATGTACCGGAAATAGTAGGGCGCCGCTTCGTCCCGGCTCGGAGCCTCGATCATCGGCGGATTGTATCGTCCACTTTCGATGCTCGGGACGACGACCGCCTGGACTAGACTCCGCGCATGAACAGACGAACATTTCTCCAGGGAACCGCCGCCGGCGCCGCGACCCTCGCCTTTCCGCTGCCGCTCCGGGCGGCATCGCCCGGTCTCGCCCCCGTGCTCCAGGAAGTCGAGAAGCGGCACGACGAGGCGGTCCAGCGGCTCCAGGAGTGGATCCGCCAGCCCTCCATCGCGGCGGAGAACCGCGGCCTCTCGGAGGGCTGCGACCGGGTCGTCCGATTGCTGCGCGACGCGGGATTCGGCCGCGCCGAGCGGGTGCCGACGGACGGCTCACCGGGTGTCTTCGCCACGCTCGACGCCGGCGCTCCGCGCACCGTCGGCGTCTACTTCATGTACGACGTCAAGCAGGCGGACCCCCTGGAATGGTCCTCCCCTCCGTTCGAGGCGGCGCTCGTGGACAAGCCCGGGCTGGGCAAGGCGGTCGTCGGCCGCGGCGCCGTCAACCAGAAGGGGCCCGAGGCGGCGTTTCTCGCCGCGCTGCACGCCTTCCGAGGCGCCGGCCGAAAGTTGCCGGTCAACCTCGTGCTCGTGGCCGAGGGCGAGGAAGAAATCGGTTCGCCTCACTTCCCGCAGATCGTCCGCCGTCCCGAGATCCAGGCGGCCCTGTCGAAGTGCATGGGCGTCTTCATGCCGCACGCGACCCAGGATCTCGACGGCATCGTCACGGTGACGCTCGGAGCCAAAGGCGTGATCGAGCTCGAGCTGACTTCGAGCGGCGAGCGATGGGGGCGCGGTCCGCGGCGGGACATTCACTCGAGCAACAAGGCGCGCGTGGACAGCCCTGTCTGGCATCTGGTGCAGGCGCTCCACACGCTGGTCTCCGCCGATGGGAACACTCCCGCGATCGAGGGCCTCGCCGACCGGGCCCGGCCGCTCGACACGGCGGAGAAGAAGATGATCGCGGAGGGAGCGCGGAGACTCGACGAGGGTCTGTTGAAGAAGCAGCTCGGCGTCGCGCGCTGGTCCGGGGACGCCGGGTTCGTCGAGTCGCTCGAGCGGCTCGCGTCGCAGCCCACGGTCAACATCGAAGGGTTGATCGGCGGGTACACGGGGCCGGGCGGGAAGACCATTCTGCCGCACAAGGCGCTCGCGAAGCTCGACCTGCGGCTCGTGCCGGACATGAAGGCGTCGGAGGCGCTCGAAGCGCTCAAGAGGCACCTGGCGAAGAAAGGCTACGGCGACATCGAAGTGAACATGACGGGAGGCTACGATCCGACGAGCACGCCGGGAGACGCGGCGCTGATCCGCGCGCAACTCTCCGTCTGCCGCCGCTCGGGGATCGATCCCCTCGTCTGGCCGCGCGCTGCGGGTTCCTGGCCGGGGTACGTCTTCACTGGGGAGCCTCTGCGCCTTCCGGCGGGACACTACGGGCTCGGCCACGGCTCCGGCGCTCACGCCCCGGACGAGTACTACGTGATCGAGTCCACGAACCCGAAGATCCAGGGGTTCGACGGCGCGACGCGGTCGTTCGTCGAGTATCTCGGAGAGCTCGCCACGATCGCCTGAAGAGGAAAGGCGGCGATCCCCCTGGCGATGGAGGAAACGAAGATGCGCTCTCTCTTCCGGCGTCTCTCGGCGGCAACTCTCCTGCTGTTGCCCGCTCTCTCCTTCTCCGCGGCGCCGGCGACGCGAGCCGAGGACCGGATCCTGGAAGTCGAACGGCTGGAGCGGGAGCTCGTCGACGCCATCGCGCGCACGGATCTTGCGACCTACGATCGGATCGTCGCCGACGACTACGTTGCCTTCGAAGCCTCCGGGAAGGAGACCGGCAAGGCCGAGATTCTCTCCTCCTATCGCTCCGGCGCGCGGCGCTATACGGGGTTGGAGATTTTCGACGTGCGCGCGCGCGTCTTCGGCGACACCGCGGTCGTCAGCGCGCGCACGAAGGGATTCCGGCGCGAAGGAGATCGCGACGTCCCCAATCGCGTCCGCTACATTCGCGTCTATGCGCGGCGCGAGGGCCGCTGGCGCGCCGTGACGCAGATGTCCGCGCCGCTACCGGAGCCGCCGCCGCCGGACGACGGCAGGGGCGGAGCGGCCGTGCCTCGTGTCTCCCCCGCAACGACGCCCACGCGGCCCGGATCGGGTGACTGACGGAGAGCCCGTTCCTTAAGGAAGACCGATAGAATCCCATCGCTCGGACACCCTTCCGGCTGTCGTCCTGGGCTAAGGTAGGCGCAGTGAAACGACTCGTCGACTTGACCATCGAAGACCTGACGGCGACGCCCGTCTGGCGCTATGAGGACGGAACCGGGGACGATGCGCTCGTCGCTCCGGCGAACCGGGATTCTCTGTCGCGCGCGGACGACCAGGTGTTCCTCGCCGCGACGGAGTTCACGCTCCCCGATGCCAGCAAGCATCTCGGCTTCTGTTTCCCGGTGGACGATTCGGGGATCGATTATCTGCAACCGGTCATCGTCCCTCCGCGAGGGGGTCACGTCCGGTTCTGGTTTGGCGGACCCGTACCCCCGGAGGTCCTCTCCGAGCAGTGGAAGGCAGTCGGCAGACTGGCGGAAGAAGTGTTTCCGGTGAACTTTCGCTGTCTCGTACCCGTCGACGGGTCCATCGTGATCGGCGTGATTCCCCATGTCGAGTTTTCCGAGGACGCCTCGCCGGCGGGCGACTTCGACGCTCTCTCCGATAGCCCGGCACCGACGGGTCAGGTGGCGAGCCGAATTCGCCTCGCGGACGGCTCCTTCCTCCCCGGCAGGCCGATCAAGGCCCGATCCGTGTCGAAGAGCAGGACCAACACGGACGAGAGGCGTACGGCGCCCCGGCACAAGGTGGAGGAGATGACCGTCGAGTTCTCTCAAGAGGCCCTGCGCGGGACCGGCGTCGTCGCGAACATCTCGCGCGGAGGGATGTTCGTCCGCACGCCGCGGATCCCCGGCACCGGGCCTCTCCTTCGCCTGACGGTGCACCTGCCCGAGGGACGAACGCTGTTCCTGACCGGCAACGTCGTGCGAAGCGGCGCCGCTCCGGCGCTCTCCACGTCCGTTACCTCCGCGGGGTTCGGTCTCCGTATCTCCGGCGACTCGCCGGACTATGCGAAGCTGCTCTCGCAGCTTCCCGACAAGTCCAAGGCCTAGCCGGGGGCTCAAAAAGTGTGGGGCGTCACGCGGGTTGACGCCGAGCGTGCCCCGCCTGTCGAGCGGGGAGATAATGTTCCCGGGAGACCACCATGAAACGGACCCTCGCCTTTCTCGCGAGCCTCTTCCTCGGGACCCTGGCGTTCGCGCAAACCCCGTCCGGGGAGCGATTCGAGAATCGACTGCTGGAGGACGTCGTCCGGATGACCGCTGCGGAACTTTCGGACGCCACGATCGTCGCTTACGTTCGAGCCCGCCGCGCGCGCCTCGACGACGACGTCACGGCCGATGACTTGATCCGGCTTCGACGCATCGGCGTGAGCGAGGTTGTCGTCGCGGCCATCGCCAAGTTGAGCGGGATCCCTGACCGCGTCGCCGAGCGCGGGGACGATCGCGACAGGGACCGCGACCGAGACGTCGCCTACGACGCCGACGCCGGGGACTCCTCGGTCGTTCCGCTCGATCCGGGGTACGGCGCCCGATACGCGGATCCCTACGGTTGGCCCTCCGTCTATGACGGGCCGGGTTGGGGCTATCCGTATCCGTACTGGTACGACTACTCCCCGTTCTTCTACGGAGGCGCCTTCTCCTTCCGGGGAGGCGGGCGCTTTCACGGGGGCGGTGGCGACCGTGGCCGCGGGCACGGCCGCGGCGGATCGCGCGGCGGCGACAAGGGAGGCCGCGGCGACACGAGCCGCGGCGGCGCGAGTTCCGGCGGGGCCAGTCACGGAAGCAGCCATTCGGGGGGCAGCCACTCCGGGGGCAGCCACTCGGGCGGC
>DATNMZ010000494.1:0-3240 GCA_035602095.1 Thermoanaerobaculia bacterium | reverse complement strand
CGCCGCCGCGCTCGGTGCCTGCGCCGCCTGGTCTTTCGGCCGGACGAAGAGGAGAAGGGCGGCCGCCGCGGCCGCGGCCGCGAGCACCGCCGCCGCGATCACGCGGCCCGGTCTCCGGGGAGCGCGCTCGCCCGTGTCGGGCGCGGCGACGGTCGAGCCGGGGGGCGGAGAGACGGTGCGGGTCGAGCCGGGCGGCGGGGTCGCGACGACGGTTCTCGCCGACGACTCCCGGCCCGTCGCGCGGGGAACGGATACGAGCGTGGTCTTCCCCGGGTGCGGCGTCGCCCCCGCGATGAACTGGCGATCGAGGCGGTTTTGGGCGCTCGGTGTGATCGTGACGCTCGTCTTCTCCGGCGCCCCTCGGACCTTCGAAAGAAGAAGCGTCGCGCTGTCGCGCTGCGAGGAAGGGTCGAGCTCCCTCTGAATGTGCAGGATCTCCCGGTCGAAATCCTCGGCCGATCCGAAACGGTCCTCCCGCTTCTTCTCGAGCGCCTTCAAGAGCGCGGCCCGGAGCCCCTCCGGGACCTTGCCGCCCGGATCCGTCAGCGCAAACGCGGCCGGCGCCTGAAGGAGGTGCGCCCGCAGCAATTCCGCGGGCGTCTCGCCGGCGAAAGGGCGCGTGCCGGTCAGAAGCTCGTAGAGAACGACGCCCAGGCTGTACAGGTCGCTTCGTCCGTCGATCCGCTCGCCCGGCGGCAGCGCCCCGTACTGCTCCGGGGAGGCGTACTTGAGCTTGCCGAGAAACACGCCCGTCGAGGTCATCTCGCCGCCGGCCCGATCCAGCGCCTTGGCGATGCCGAGGTCGATGAGCTTGACGAGGGGACGACTCTCCTCGTCTTCCGTGAGCATGAGATTGTCCGGCGCGATGTCGCGGTGGACGACGCTTCGGCGGTGCAGATAGCCGAGCGCGAGGAGCGCCTGGTGGGCGATCTCGAGGCTCATGGCCAGGCCCGGGGGAGTTACCGAGTGCGCGAGCTCGGAGAGCGTGACTCCGTTGATGTACTCCATCACGAGATATGCGGTCCCATCGTCGTCGAGCGCAAAGTCGTAGATCGCGCAGATGTTCGGGTGCTTCAAGCGGGTGGCGGTCTTCGCCTCCTCGACGAAGCGCTGCTTGAGCTCTTCGTCGGCGAGGATCTGCGGCCGCATGACCTTGACGACCCGGACCTCGTCCAGGAGGCGGTGGCGCACCTTGTAGATCGCCCCCATGCCGCCCTCGCGGATCTTCGAGAGAATCTCGTATTTGCCTTCGATCAGCGTGCCGGGTTCTTGCAAGATTCTCCCCTCGGGTTCTCTCGATTGTAGACGCTCCCGCGCCTCGGAGGCCGGGAAACGGGAAACGGGAAACGGGAAACGAAAGCTCACGTGTCGAGCCGGCGCGTCCACCGCCGATAGAGCGGCAATGAGCGGAGCGATCTTCACTCGATAACGTACAATCTTCGGAGATGGCCGCGAGAACGGAAGGCGAGTCCGATCCGGCCTCCGGATCTCCCCCGCGTCTCGTCCCGGCGCTCTTCCAGTCCGCCCGTCCGGCGCAGTGGGTCAAGAACCTGGTCCTGCCTCTGCCCTTTCTCTTCGGCGGTGCGCTCGGCACGGCGCGCGGCTGGTGGCTCTCGACGGCGGGCGTGGCCCTCTTCTGCCTCCTGACGTCCGCGATCTACCTGTTGAACGACGTCATGGACCGCGAGCCCGACCGCCTCCATCCCGTCAAGCGGCACCGCCCTCTCGCCGCGGGCACGCTCCCGGTCCCGGCGGCTCTCGCGGCGGCCGCGGCCGCCGGCGCCGTTAGTCTCGGAGCGGCATTCGTTCTGTCCCCGGTCTTCGGCCGGTGGTGCGCCCTCTACGCGGCGCTCATGGTCTGCTATTCCGTCGGGTTGAAGCGCGTGCCATTCCTGGAGGCTTTGATCGTCGCGGCGGGGCTCCCGCTCCGGGCGCTCGCCGGCGCCGCCCTCGCCGGGGTGCCGCCGTCCGCGTTTCTCATGGGCTGCGCTTACCTGCTCGCGCTCTTTCTCGTCGTCGGCAAACGCCAATGGGAGCTCCAGCACGCCGGCCGCGGCGCCTCGTCCTCGTCGGAGCATCGGGCCGTCCTCGCGTCCTACCGCGAGGAGGGGCTCGACTTTCTCTTCATCGTCACGGCGCTGACGACCGCCGCGAGCTACGCGGCGTACAGCGTCGGCCCCGAGACGACCCGGATGCACGGCGGGCGCTCATTTGCTCCCACGGTCCCTTTCGTCGTTCTCGGGATCGCCCGGTACGTGCGCCTGGTCTACCGCCGCGGGGGAGGGGGAAGCCCGACGCAGGCCCTGCTCATCGACGATCCCTGGCTTCTGATTCTCGTCGTCGGCTGGGTCTTGACGGCAGGCTGGATCATCTATGCCCGCTGAAAAGCAGCCCCGCCTCGGGGTCGCCTTTCTCGCCTACAACGAGGAGCAGCTGATCGCAAAGACGGTCGCGGAGGCGGTGTCATCCCTCTCCGCCGTGCCGGGCCTCGACTGGCGCGTGCTCGTCGTCGACGACGGCAGCCGGGACCGGACCGGTGAAATCGCCGACGCCCTCGCCCGGAAGGACTCGCGCGTCTCCGTCTTCCACCACGACGGGAACAAGGGGTACGCGGTGGCGACCGAGACCGCCCTGCGCAACGCGCCGGGAGAGGTCGTCCTGGTGGTGGACGGCGACGGGCAGCACACCATGGCGGACGCGCCCCGGTTCCTCGAGGCGATCGACGCGGGTGCGGACGTCGTCTTCGGCTGGAAGAAGAAGCGCCACGACCCTCTGCCCCGGCTCGTTCTGTCGAAGGGATTGAATACGCTCTCCAAGTGGCTGCTCGGCTCGCCGCTGCACGACATCAACGGAGGATGCCGCGCGTTCCGGCGCGAGGTCGCGCGCACGATCGAGATCCGGCACAGGATCAATTTCGTCGGCGACGAGCTCTACGCCCGATGCCGCATTGCCGGCTGGAAGGTCTCGGAGGTCGTCGTGCGCCACTTCCCGCGCGAAGCGGGGCAGAGCATCCATCGGCCGTGGAAGATGCTGGGCACGATCCGCCTCGTGATCGCGTACCTCTTCGAGCTGCGGGGCGAGATCCAGCGCGCGCGGCGCGCGCGGAGCGCCGATGCGGACGGAAGGCCGGCTCGTTGACGGTCGCCGGCCGTCCGCGCATCGTCAGTTGGCGAAGATCGCGTACGCGTTACTGAACCGGAAGAACTTTCCGCGGGGGTCCGCTTCCCGGAAGGGCTTCTC
>DATNMZ010000493.1:0-27568 GCA_035602095.1 Thermoanaerobaculia bacterium | reverse complement strand
CCTCTTCGAAGGAAGGCTCGCCCTCTCCGAGACCGAGCATCCATTCCTCGCGCAGCATCGACCGGCGCGCGTGGCGCAGCGCTTCGAGCCCCGCCTCTTCCGAGCGGATCTTAAACGTCAGGACGTCCAGGGCCGCGGGATCGGGCACGAGCGCGCTCGTTCCCTCCGTTTGCGGAGTCTCACCCGCGTGCGCGGAGGCCGTGTCGGCGACGATCTCGAAAAGTTTCGTGGAGCTCATCGCTGGAGAAAGCAGCGAGACCCGTGCCGGATCGCAGGGCGCCTGCAAGTCCAGCGGAGACAGAGTGTTGAAGATCGCGGCGGACGCGGGCGCGAAAAGAGGTTACGAAAACGTCACTTTCGGTGACGCCGGAGCGGGTTACTGACCGAGCGTGCGCATCGCCTCCCGGGCGCGGTTCGCGCGCTCGACGAGCTCGGCGACCTTCAGCCGGCACCAGGCCACCTGGGACGTCAGCACAAACCAGCGCAGTTCGCTTGCGCTCAGGCTGGGATCCTCCATCGAGGGCTCGTCCCATTCCACTCCGCGCGTTCGCTCCTCGCGGATCATGGCGCGACGGGCATAGCGCAGGGCTTCGAGGTCCCCCGTGGTCGCGAGCTTGAGCGCGAAGCGCAGCGTCATCCTGCGGGAAGGGTCGATGCGAAGCGCGGCGACCGCGTCCCGCTCTTCTCCGCCGGGAGAAAAGGGTTCCGAGTTCTCGACCACGCGAATCGGTTTCATGGGGATTTTGAGCAATTATAAACCCTTCCGCGGGGATTGCCCTAGAATCCGCCTTTTCGCCGAAAGGACCGCATGAACGAGAAGGTTCCCATCACGGTGGCTCACGGCGATGGAATCGGGCCCGAGATCATGGCGGCGACCCTGCAGATCCTGGAGAGCGCCGGAGCGCGCCTCGCCATCGAAACCATCGAAATCGGCGAAAAAGTGTATCTTTCCGGCAACACCTCCGGGATCGACCCATCCGCCTGGGAGTCCCTCCGACGTACCAGGGTCTTCCTGAAAGCGCCGATCACGACCCCTCAGGGCGGCGGCTTCAAAAGTTTGAACGTCACGGCCCGAAAGTCGCTTGGCCTCTATGCCAACGTCCGGCCCTGCGTCGCCTACCACCCGTTCGTCGACACGCTGCACCCCGGTATGGACGTCGTCATCGTGCGCGAGAACGAAGAGGATCTCTACGCCGGAATCGAGTACCGGATCTCGCCGGACGTGACCCAGTGCCTGAAGCTGATCACGCGCCGGGGCACCGAGCGCATCGTCCGCTATGCCTTCGAATACGCCCGCGCGCACAAGCGCAAGCGCGTCACGTGCTTCACCAAAGACAACATCATGAAGATCACGGACGGGCTTTTTCACAAGGTGTACGACGAGGTCGGCGCCGAATACCCCGAGATCGAAAAGGAGCACTGGATCGTGGACATCGGCGCCGCGAAGCTCGCCGACACGCCGGAAGCCTTCGACGTGATCGTGATGCCCAATCTCTATGGGGACATCCTGTCGGACGTGGCCGCGCAGATCGCGGGTTCGGTGGGCCTCGCGGGGTCCGCAAACATCGGCGCCAGATGCGCGATGTTCGAAGCGATCCACGGCTCCGCGCCCCGCCGCGCCGGACAGAATCTGGCCAACCCTTCGGGCCTCCTGCTCGGCTCGGTGATGATGCTCGTGCACATCGGCCAGCCCGACGTCGCCGAGCGGGTTCACAACGCCTGGCTCAAGACGATCGAAGACGGCGTGCACACCTATGACGTGTTCGTCGAGAGCGTCAGCCGGAAAAAGGTGGGGACCCGCGAGTTCGCAGCGGCTGTCGTGGAACGCCTTGGCCAGAGGCCGGAAACGTTGAAGCCCGTCGCATACGGCGCCGGCCGGACCCGCACCGCGGACGCGAAGAACGCGCCTCCCCCGCTCGTGAAACGCAAGGAAGTCGTCGGCGTGGACGTCTTCGTCGACTGGCCGTACGGAACGCCGGACGAGCTCGGGCAGAAACTTCGAGCCGCCGCAGGGGGCGGGCTCGAGCCGACGATGATCACGAGCCGGGGCCTGAAGGTATGGCCGGACGGCTTTCCGGAGACCTTTACGTCCGACAACTTCCGGTGCCGCTTCCTCGCCGCCGCGGGCACTCCCTCTCTGACTCCAAAGGACATCATCGCGCTCCTCGAGCGCGTCACCGCCACCGGGCTCGTCTTCGGAAAGATCGAGACCCTGGCGATCTACGACGGGGAAAAGGGATACACGCTCGGGCAGGGCGAGTAGGGGGAATCGGGTGATTGGCGATCGGGTGATCGGGTGATCGGGGAGCCTTAAGAAAAACCGGTCGTATCCCCAACACCATCCTTCAAAGAGATCCCCTCTCCCCCGCAACGGGGGAGAGGGTCAGGGTGAGGGGGAAGGCGCTTTCTGCCGAGGGCTCTCATCTCAGATCGAAGAGCAGGGCCTCCGCGCCGCTTTCGCCCTTCAGCTCGAGACGGGGCTCGTCCGTGACCGCCGCGCCGTCACCGGCCTGGAGGCGGCGGCCGTTCAATTCGATCGCTCCCCGGGCGACCTGGACCCATGCGGCGCGGCCGCCAGACAGCTCGTAGGGAAAAGATTCCGGACGCTCCCAGAGCGCTCCGGACATCCGGACGTCCTGGCCGATCGAGACAGAGCCCGCGCTTCCTTCGGCGGACGCGAGCAGGCGCAACCGTCCGCGGCGGTCCTCCTCCGGAAAGGACTTCTGCTCGTAGCCGGGAGACAGCCCGTTCTTCTCGGGCAGCACCCAGATCTGCAGGAAATGGAGGGCCTCCGATCCGGACGGATTCCCTTCGCTGTGCCGGACTCCGGAGCCCGCGCTCATCCGCTGCAGCTCGCCCGGACGGATGACGGACCCGTTGCCGAGGCTGTCCCGGTGCTCGAGCGAGCCTTCGAGCACCCACGAGAGGATTTCCATGTCGCGGTGCGCGTGCGTCGGGAATCCATGCCCCGGCTTCACCCGGTCCTCGTTCAAGACACGCAGATCGCGGAAGCCCATGTGGCGCTCGTCGTAATAGTCGCCGAACGAGAAGGTATGGCGCGTGTCGAGCCACCCGTGGTCGGCGCTCCCCCGCTCTCCGGCTCTTCGAATCGAGATCATCTCCGCCTCCGGCACGGATTACGCCGGGAGACCGTTCCCGGATTCCGGTGTCTCCGGGGCCGCGGAGATCGAAGGCTCGGCGGCAGCTTTCCCGGGCTGCGCTCTCCGCCTCGGAAGCTCGACGGCGAAGCGGGATCCCTTTCCGGCCGCGCTCTGGACGGTGACCGTGCCTGCCAGAGCGTCCACGATCTGTCGCACGATCCAGAGTCCCAGGCCGAGGCCGCCGTAGTTTCGTTCGGAGACCGCTCTTTCGAATCGCCCGAAGATGCGCGATTGGCTCTCGGGCGCGATGCCGATCCCAAAATCGGCGACCTCGAGACGGACCGAATCCGGCGTACCGGAGAGGGAAACTTCGATGGGGCGCCCCGCGCCGTACTTCATCGCATTGGACATCAGATTCGTGACGATCTGCTCGAGCCTCAACTTGTCCCACTCGCCTCTCTGCGGGTCGGAGACTTCGAGCGTCAGCGTGCACCCGGCGCGCGCAAGGCTGTCTTCGAGCCGTGCGACTGTCTCGCGCACGACGCCGGCGAAGTCCACCTCCTCGATACGGAGATCCATGCGTCCCGCGGTGATGCGGGAGATGTCGAGGAGGTTGTTGATCAGATGCGTGAGGCGCTCGATCTGCCGCTCGGAGATCGCGAGCCGCTTACTCAACCCCGGATCGCCCGCCTCCATGCGCCCGGAATCGAGCCGGCGCCGAAGGCTCTGAATCTGGAGCTGGAGCGTGGTGACGGGCGTTTTCAGCTCGTGAGAGGCGATGGACAGGAATTCATCCCGCACCCGAATTGCGTCCTGCGCTTCGCTGTAGAGCCGCGCGTTGTCGATCGCGAGGCTCGCCCGATAGGCGAGGGCCTCCGCGAGCGACAGATCCTCCGGCTCGTAGCTCCGTCCGGATTCCGCCGATGCGAAGGTGATCGCGCCGGCGACGCGCCCCCGCACCACGAGCGGCACGCACATGTAGGAACGGAATCCGAGCTCGGCGAGCGCGCGATAGTGCGCCTCGTTCCGAGTTCCCGCGCGAAGAATTTCGTCCGGAATCCGCGTCGCGAGCTCGGGCTCTCCCGTTGCCACGACGTGGGGAGCGAAGCAGGGCTGCGCCGGGTCGTACGGAAACCGCCGCCCGATTTCCCGGGCGATTGCCGTCTTCGCCGGATCCGAGTGGTAAAGGGCGATCGTCTTCAAGCCGCCATCCAACTCGACCATGTCGACGAGGCACCAATCGGCGACGTCCGGCACGGCCAGGCGGGCGACGCTCGAGAGGGTGGTCTTGTGGTCGAGCGAGGAGGCGAGGATCTCGCTCGCCCTCGCGAGATATGCGGAGCGCCGAGCGTGCCGTTGCGCCGCGGCCCGCTCGTCGTGGACCAGCTCGAACAGACGCGCGTTCTCCATTGCGGCGCCGGCCCGAACGGCCAGGTCCTCCGCCAGCCGCAGGTCTTCGGTTGCGAAACGTCTCCGCGATTCCGAGCTCACGAACGTGATGATTCCAACGATCGCTTCCGCATCCCGGATGGCGACCGACATCACGGAGGTGATGTCCATTTCCCGCAGCAACTCGTAGGCCTCCTGCGTGCGCGCGACCTCCCGGAGAAATTCATCCGTGACCGCCGGGTAGAGCTCCGAGACTCCGCTCCGCAGCACCTGAGGAGGACCGAGGGAGGCGTCCGCGTCGAGGAAGTGCTCCTCCTCGAGGCGGCGGGCGAGCGCCGCGTGGCTGGCCGGTGCGCGACTCACGGCGACGCGACGAAACGTTCCCCGGCGGAACATGTCGATGAAGCACCAGTCCGCGATGACCGGCACGGCCAGGCCCGCCACGGCCCGGAGCGTGGTCTCGCAGTCGAGCGACGACGCCAGGGCCTCGCTCGCCCGAGCGAGAAAGGTCGCGCGCCGCTCTGCGGCCTCCGCGGCGGCGCGGGCCTCCCGCTCGCTCCGAAGGAGCTCGGCCAACGGCCGGGAAGGGCTCTCTCTCACTCCACCGAGGCGTGCGCTTCCGCCGGATCCGCGTAACCTTCCGCCGCCTCACGCCCTCCGTGGTAACCCGCAGCGTCCGGCCTCGCGATCTGCGACTGCGCCACGACCCGATTCCGGGAGAGCCCGCGGAAGTCCTCGAGGCTCTTCCAGCCGCGGTCCTTCCTCTTCTCCAGGAACTCGGACATGTCCCGGACGAGGCTGCGGATCACGTTGGGGCCGACGGCCCGATCGAGCATCGCCGCCGTGCAGACCTGGACGGTTCCGCACCCGAGGAGGAAATAGTTCAGAGCGTGCGCGAACGTGGCAATTCCGCCGATTCCGGAGAAGCTCCGCTCCGGAAGGGCCTGCGTCATCTGCGCCATCTTGGCGAGCGAGAGCGGCAGGATCGCCGGACCGCCCAACCCGCCGGTCGAGACCAGGCCGTCGACGTTCACCTCGAATTCCAGGGTCTCAGGATCGACGAGCGGGAGAGAGGTGAACGTGTTCGAGGAGGAGATCGCGTCCGCGCCGCCCAGGAAGGCCGCGCGCGCCTCGAGGACGATGTCCGTCGTGGACGGCGTCAATTTCGCCCAGATGGGCACCCGCGCGACTTCTCGAACGACCTGTGCGACGACGGAGATGAGATCGCGGTCTTTTCCGATGTTCGATCCCATGTCCTGGCGGTCCATGTGCGGGCAGGAGAGGTTCAGCTCGAGGGCGTCCGCCCCCTCGTCCTGGCAGACGCGGGCGAGGGTCTGCCAGTGGGCGAGCTCCGAATCGCTGCCCGACCCGGCCATGATCGATGCGACGAGGACCTTGTTCGGGTACGCCTTCTTGATCCGGCCGATCCGTGGAGCCCACCAGTCGAGCGTCTTGTCGGAGATGAGCTCCCAGTTCCAGGAGGAGTGCAGGGCCGTCCCCGGCCTCTTGCGCATGGAGAGGGCGGGATTCTCGACATCCGCGCGAAGGAACATCGTCTTGGGGCCGCGGACATTGACCACGGGGTGAAGCCCGATCGTCTTGGTGACCACTCCGCCCCATCCCGCTTCGAACGCCCGGAGGATGTTGGCCTCCGATTCGGTCGGCGGCGCGGAGGAGAGCAAAAAGGGGTTGTCGAACCGGATCCCTGTGAACGTGACCGAGAGATCGGCGGCCATGGCACCTCCGGGTGGAAACCCTAAATTGTACGTCGCTTTCCGTCGGCTTCGCTTACGGTGGAATCTGCGTGCGGCGCACGGCGGGCGGCTCGCGCGGACGCGTGTCCTGTGACGGCCGGACGGAAGCGGGACGGCACAAGCCCCCACCCTACGCCCCGACGGGAACCACGACGCCGGTATTCCGCGACGCAGGTCCATCCGCTCGCACCGCGAGGAGTCTCCCGACCAAAGGGAGGGAGGAGCCTTGCGGTGCGGGAGCGGAGCGCGGAGCGGGGGATCAGGCGAGCGGTCGAGCGCGCATCCGCGCGAGCCGCTCGCCGGTGGCGAAGCCAGATCCCCCGCGCAGGGCGTAGCGACGTGGCCGGTGGCGAAGCCAGATCCCCCGCGCAGCGCGCAGCGACGTGGACCGCGATATTCTTCCCATTCCCCCAAAGGAGGTCGCGATGTCCGGTACCGCGATTTCGGAAGGCAGGTCCGCCCGTTCCGGCGCTTCCGGCGGCGCGCCCGTTCTTCCGAACTTCATCGGCGGCCGCTGGGTCGCCTCGAGCGCCGCCAAATTCCAGGACGTGACCAACCCGGCGCGCGGGGAGGTGATCGCCCGCGCGCCTCTCTCCTCGGCCGCCGAGGTGGACCAGGCCGTCGCCGCCGCGCGCCAGGCGTTTCCCGCCTGGCGGGACACGCCGGCCGTGACCCGCGCCCAGGTGCTCTTCCGGTTCAAGGTCGAGCTCGAGGAGCATTTCGAGGAGCTCGCGCGGATCGTCACGACCGAGCATGGCAAGACGCTCGACGAGTCCCGCGGCAGCGTCCGGCGCGGAATCGAGTGCGTAGAAGTCGCGTGCGGAACGCCGTCCCTCTCGATGGGATACGGGCTCGAGAACATCTCTTCCGGAATCGACTGCCAGGTCATCCGGCAGCCGGTCGGCGTCTGCGCCGCCATCGCGCCTTTCAACTTTCCCGCGATGGTGCCGCTGTGGTTCATCCCGTTCGCGATCGCGACGGGCAACGTCTTCATCGTCAAGCCCTCGGAGCAGGTGCCCCTTTCGCAGAAGCGGATGATCGAGCTGCTCGAGAAGTGCGGGCTGCCCGCGGGGGTCGTGAACCTGGTCAACGGCGGCCGCGAAGTCGTCGAAGCGATCTGCGACCATCCCGGAATCGCCGCCGTGTCCTTCGTCGGATCGACGCCCGTGGCCCGCGCGGTCTACCGCCGGGCGACGCACGCCGGAAAACGCGTTCAGGCCCTCGGGGGAGCGAAGAACTTCGTCGTGGTGATGCCGGACGCCAACTGGGACCGCGCCGTGCCGGTCATCTCCGAGTCCTTCTACGGTTGCGCCGGCGAGCGCTGCCTCGCCGGAAGCGTCCTCGTTCCGGTCGGCGAGGCGCACGCGACGGCCCGCGACAGGCTCGCGGAGTCGGTGCGGGCGCTCAAGGTCGGCGATGGCGCAGAGCCCGGCGTCGACATGGGCCCGGTCATCAGCGGCCGCCACCGCGAGAAGGTCGTCGGATACATCGAGAAAGGCGTCGCCGAGGGAGCGAAGCTCGTCGTCGATGGCCGGCGCGTGAACGTCCCCGGGCGCGAGCAGGGGTTCTTCCTCGGCCCCACGATCTTCGACGACGTTTCGCCGGAAATGGCGATCGGCCGCGAAGAGATCTTCGGACCGGTCGCTTCGATCACGCCGGTGAAGACACTCGACGAAGCGATCGCGCTGATGCATGCGCACCCGAACGCGAACGCCACGTCCATCTTCACGTCGAGCGGAAAGGCGGCGCGCGAGTTCGCCCGGCACGCCTCCGCTTCGATGGTGGGAGTGAACATCGGTGTGGCGGCGCCGATGGCCTACTTCCCGTTCGGCGGCGCGAAGGACAGCTTTTTCGGAGACCTCAAAGTGCACGGGAGGGACGCCTTCGAGTTCTACACCGACAAGAAGGTGGTCATCTCGCGATGGTTCTGACGAACCGGCGACCGGACGGAGGACATTCCAATGCCTCGTAAGCTTCTCGGCGGGCTGATCCAGTGCGCGAATCCGATCTCCGACGCTTCGGCGCCCGTCGAGAAGATCTCCGAGGCGGCGATCGAGGCGCACATTCCGTTCATCGAAGAAGCCGGGAAGAGGGGCGTCCAGGTTCTGGGGCTCCAGGAGGTCTTCAACGGCCCGTACTTCTGCCCCAGCCAGGACGCGCGCTGGTACGACATGGCGGAGCCCGTTCCGGGCCCGACCACGCAGCGGCTCGCGCAGTACGCGAAAAAGTACCGCATGGCGATGGTGATCCCCGTCTACGAGCGCGAACAGGCGGGCGTCTACTACAACACCGCGGCCGTGTACGACGCGGACGGCTCGTACCTCGGCAAGTACCGCAAGAACCACATTCCGCACACGTCGGGCTTCTGGGAAAAGTATTTCTTCAAGCCGGGCAACCTCGGCTACCCCGTCTTTGCGACCCGCTACGCGAAAGTTGGCGTGTACATCTGCTACGACCGGCACTTCCCCGAGGGGGCGCGGCTCCTGGGGTTGAACGGCGCGGAAATCGTCTTCAATCCGTCGGCCACGGTCGCCGGGCTTTCGCAGTATCTCTGGAAGCTCGAACAGCCCGCGCACGCCGTCGCGAACGGATACTTCATGGCCTGCAGCAACCGGGTCGGGACGGAGGCGCCCTGGAACATCGGCAGGTTCTACGGCTCTTCCTATTTCGTCGATCCGCGAGGCAATTTCCTGGCGGTCGGGTCGGAAGACAAAGATGAGCTGATCACGGCCGAGATGGACCTCGACCAGATCGAGGAAGTCCGGCGCATCTGGCAGTTCTACCGGGACCGGCGGCCCGAAACGTACGAGGCGATGGCCCAGCTCGTGTAAGAGCAATGACGAAGACGCTCATCCGCAACGGGACCATCGCGACCGCCTCGGACCTGTACCGGGGGGACGTCCTCATCGAAAACGAAAAGATCGCGTGCATCGGCACCTCGCTCTCGATGGAGGCCGACCGCACCATCGACGCCGCGGGGCGGTACGTGCTCCCCGGCGGGATCGACGTCCATACACACCTCGACATGCCTTTCGGAGGAACGACGTCGGCGGATGACTTCGAGTCCGGCACGATCGCCGCGGCGCACGGGGGAACGACCGCCGTCGTCGATTTCGCGATCCAGTACCGCGGGCAGACGCTCCGCCACGCCCGGGACGCCTGGATGAAGAAGGCGGAGGGCAAGGCGGCGATCGACTACGGGTTTCACATGATCGTCACCGAGCTCGACGGCAGCGTCGAGGACGAGATGGACGCCCTGGTCCGCGAGGGCATCTCCTCTTTCAAGCTTTTCATGGCGTACCCGGGCGTCTTCATGCTCGACGACGCCTCGATCTTCCGGGCGCTGCTTCGAACGCGGGAGAACGGCGGCACGATCTGCATGCACGCCGAGAATGGCGGCGTGATCGACGTGCTCGTCCAGAAGGCTCTCGCCCGCGGAGAGCGGGCGCCGAAATACCACGCCCTGACGCGGCCGGCGCGCGCCGAAGCGGAGGCGACCCACCGGGCGATCGCGCTCGCGGAGATCGCCGGCGTGCCGATCTACATCGTGCACCTCTCGGCGGCGGAAGCGCTCGAAATGGTGACCGAGGCGCGGGACCGCGGCCTCCCCGCGTACGCGGAGACCTGCCCCCAGTACCTCTTTCTCTCCTACGCGAACTACGAGGAGCCGGGGTTCGCGGGCGCAAAGTACGTCATGAGCCCGCCCCTGCGCGCGGCCGGCAACGAAGAGCGCCTCTGGCGCGGCCTCGCCGGAAACGACCTGCAGGCCATTTCGACCGACCATTGCCCGTTCTGTATGCGCGGCCAGAAGGAGCTCGGAGCCGACGATTTCTCGAAGATCCCCAACGGAGCGCCCGGCATCGAGACCCGCATGAGCCTCGTCTGGGACGGCGGCGTGCGCACCGGCCGGATCTCCATCCACCGGTTCGTGGAGCTGACGTCCACCGCACCTGCGAAGATCTTCGGCCTCTTTCCGCGCAAGGGCACGGTGGCCCCGGGCTCGGACGCCGATCTCGTCATCTTCGACCCGGAGAAAAAAGTGACTCTCTCCGCCCGGACGCTCCACATGAAGGTGGACTACAACCCGTACGAAGGCCGGTCGGTCACCGGAGCGGCGGAGACGGTGCTTTCGCGCGGCCGGGTGATCGTCGAAAACGGCAAATTCACCGGACGGGCCGGAGCCGGCTCGTTCTTGAAACGCAGTCCCCGATCGTAATCGCGGAGGAGAGAGCATGAGCACCACCAAGACCCAGGCGCCGACGTCGGAGCTGACGCGCTCGGTCCGCGAGAAACACAAGGAGTTTCTCTTTCCCGCGACTCTCCAGTACTACAAGGAGCCGATCGTCCTGACCGAGGGCAAGGGCCTCCGGATCCGGGACGCCGATGGAAACGAATATCTCGACTTTTTCGGCGGGATCCTGACGGTCTCGATCGGTCATGCCGACGACCGCGTCAACGCGGCCGTGCGCGCGCAACTCGACCGGCTCTCGCACGTTTCGACGCTGTACCCGACGCTGCCCGTCGTCGAGCTCGCCGAGCGGCTCGCGCGCCTCACGCCGGGAAATCTGAAGCAGACCTGTTTCACCGCCTCCGGCACCGAGGCCGACGAGACCGGCGTCATGATGGCCGAGCTCGCGACCGGCTCGACGGAGATCATCGCGCTGCGCCACGGCTATTCCGGCCGCTCGACGCTCGCGCAGTCGCTAACGGGCCACTCCACCTGGCGCGCGCTTCCCTCCCAGATCGCCGGCGTGAAGCACGCGGTGTCGCCGTACTGCTATCGGTGCCCGCTTCACCTGACCTACCCGTCGTGCGGGGTCGCCTGCGCGAAGGACATCGAGGAGCTCATCCGAACGACGACGACGGGCCGCATCGCCGGGTTCCTCGCCGAGCCGATCCAGGGAGTCGGCGGATTCATCACGCCTCCCCTCGAGTACTTCGAGATCGCCGTCGGAATCATTCGGAAGTTCGGCGGCCTCTTCATCTGCGATGAGGTCCAGACGGGCTTCGGCCGGACGGGCGGAAAGATGTGGGGCATCGAGCACTACGGCGTCGAGCCCGACATTCTGACGGCGGCAAAAGGAATCGCAAACGGGCTCCCTCTCGGGATCACCATTGCCACGCCGGAGATTGCGTCGGCGTTGAAGGCGCTCACGATCTCGACGTTCGGAGGAAACCCCGTATCGACCGCGGCGGCGAACGCCACTCTTCAGATCATCGAAGAAGAAGACCTGCCCGGCAATGCGGCGCGCATGGGCGCATTGCTCCGCTCCGGGCTCGAGGACCTGAAGGCGCGCTTCCCTCGCTCGATCGGCGACGTGCGCGGGATGGGACTCATGCAGGCGATCGAGCTCGTCTCCGACGAGACGGCAGGCGACCGGACGCCCGATCCGGTGATGACGAATCGCGTTTTCGAGGAAGCGCGGCAGCGCGGGCTTCTGATCGGGAAGGGCGGGCTCTACGGAAACGTCTTCCGCATCGCGCCCGCGCTGACGGTGACCGCGCCGGACATCCAGGAGTCCCTCGCGATCCTCCGCGAATCCTTCGCCGCGTCCGGAGCCCGGTGATCCGACGGGAATGATCCGCTCCGAGAATGCCGTCCGTCGGACGTAACGTCCCCCGCAAGGAAGGGCGCTCCAAGGTCACGGGCGCCGCCCGGTACGTGGACGATCTCTCCTTCCCCGGCATGCTGCACGGGACGACGATCCGCTCGACCATCCCCTGCGGAGAGATCCGATCCCTGCGCCCGGGCTTCGACACTTCGGGGTACGTCGTCGCCGATTTCCGAGACATCCCCGGGAAAAACGTCGTCGCCCTGATCGAAGACGATCAGCCGTGTCTCGTCGAACGGCACGTGCGTCACTTCGCGGAGCCGATCCTGCTCGTCGCCCACCCGGTCCGGGAAGCGCTTCTCGCGGCCCGCGCCGAGATCGAGTACGAGCCCACGCCTCCCGTTTTCGACCCGGAGAAGTCGCCGCGCGTGTTCAAGGAGATCCGGATCGAAAAGGGCTCTCTCGACCGCGGCTTCTCCCTCGCGGACCTCGTCGTCGAGGGGGAGTATCGGACCGGACACCAGGAGCAGCTCTACATCGAGCCCAACGGCGTGATCGCGGTCCCCGAGGATGGCGGAATCACCGTCTACGGCTCCCTCCAGTGCCCCTACTACGTTCACCGGGCGCTCGTCACTCTGCTCGGGCTGCCCGCGCAGAAGGTCCGCGTCGTCCAGACCGAGACGGGGGGCGGGTTCGGGGGCAAGGAGGAATATCCGTCGATCCTCGCCGGGCACGCGGCGATCCTCGCGTGGAAGGCCAACCGGCCCGTCAAGATGATCTACGACCGCGTCGAAGACATGGTCGCCACCACGAAGAGGCATCCGGCGGTCGTCCGACATCGCACCGGCGTCCGGCGCGACGGAAAGATCGTCGCGATGGACATCGACGTGCGGATGGACGGAGGGGCGTACGTGACGCTTTCTCCCGTCGTTCTGTCGCGCGGCGTGCTCCACGCGACGGGCCCGTACCGTTGCGATCACGTCCGCGTGCGCGGCCGGGTCGTTCGGACGAACACCCCGCCGAACGGCGCGTTTCGGGGGTTCGGAGCGCCGCAGACGCAGTTCGCTTCGGAAGTCCACATGGAGCGGATCGCGGAGACCCTCGGAATGGACCCCGTGCGGCTGCGGGAAGTCAACGCGTTCAAGCCCGGAGATACCACCGCCACCGGACAGAAGCTCGGAGAGGACTGCAGCGCGCGGGCCGTGCTCCGGGAGGCCGTGAAGAGGAGCGGCTTTCGCCGCCTCCGGAAGAGCCTCGCCGGGACGAATCGGGGGATCGGGCTGTCCCTCTTCTTCCACGGCTCGGGGTTTACGGGCGGGGGCGAGGTGAAGCTCGCCTCGCGCGCCTCTCTCGAGCTGACGGACGAAGGCGCTCGCATTCTCGTCGCGTCCACGGAGATCGGACAGGGAACGCGGACGATCCATGCGCAGATCGTGGCCGACGCGCTCGGGATCCCGTACGACCGCGTGGAGGTCTCCGAGGCCGACACCGCGCGAGTTCCCGACAGCGGCCCGACCGTCGCCTCTCGGACATGCATGGTCGTCGGAAAGATTCTCGAGAACTGCGCGCTCGAAATGAAGGCGCGCCTCGGCACGATGTCCCCGCGCCGGTACCGCAAGCTCCACGGACCGCTCGTGGTGACGCGCGAATACGAAAAGCCGCGCGAGCTCGAATGGAGCGACGAGACGTACCGGGGCGACGCCTACGGCGCCTACGGATGGGGCTGCAACGTCGTGGAAGTCGAGCGGGACCCCGTCACCTTCGAGGTCCGGCCCGTCCGCGTGACCGCCGTCTGCGAGATCGGCCGGGCGATCCACCCGGTCCTCGCCGCCGGCCAGATCGAGGGGGGAACGGCTCAAGGACTTGGCTATGCCCTGCTCGAGGAAGTCGTTCTGCGCGACGGGCGGATGGAGAACGCGCAGATGACCAACTACGTGGTTCCGACGACACTCGACACTCCGCCGATCGATTCCGTGATCCTCGAGAACCCGTACCGGCACGGCCCGCACGGCGCCAAGGGGATCGGCGAAATGCCCATCGACGGGCCCGCGCCGGCCGTCGTGAATGCGATCCGCCATCTGGGCCTCGACATCCGCCGGATCCCGGCCACGCCGGAGAGGATCCTGGAAGCTTCGTGCGCTTCTCGTTGAACGGGCGGCCGGTCAAGGTCCGGACGCACCCGATGAAGCGTCTCCTGGACGTGCTGCGGGAAGAGTGCGGCCTGACGGGAACCAAGGAAGGGTGCGGGGAGGGCGAGTGCGGGGCGTGCACCGTGCTCGTGGACGGCGAACCGGTGAACTCCTGCCTCATCCCGTTCGCGCAGGTGCGGGGCGCCCGCGTGACGACGATCGAAGGTCTGAGGGGGAAGGCGGCGCTCCAGCAGGCGTTCGTCTCCGAAGGCGGAGCCCAGTGCGGGATCTGCACTCCCGGGATGATTCTCGCCGCCGCGGCGTTGCCGCGCGACTCGGGCCTGGAGGAAATTCGGATCGGGCTCGCCGGAAACATCTGCCGCTGCACCGGGTACGAGGGGATCTACCGGGCGGTCCGAAAGGCGGCGAGGGCGCCCCGAAAGCGGCGCGCGCCCTCGCGGCGGAGCAGAAACGCCCCGGCTCGCAAGCTCGAGCCGGCGGGAGCGCGGCGATGAAAACGGCGGGCCTCGAGGACAGAGCGGCATGCGCACGGCCATCTCCTCGCTGACTCTCCTCGAGCCTCGCTCTCTCCGCGAAGCCCTCGTCATGCTCCGCGACGGCGGCCCCCTGACTCCGCTCGCCGGCTGTACCGACGTCTACGTCCATCTGAATTTCGGGACGCTCCGGCAGACGCGATTCGTCGATCTCTCCCCGCTCG
The DNA here is from genome assembly GCA_035602095.1 of Thermoanaerobaculia bacterium. Lineage (GTDB taxonomy): Bacteria > Acidobacteriota > Thermoanaerobaculia > UBA5066 > Gp7-AA6 > JALYUA01. The sequence goes on along the minus strand of DATNMZ010000493.1, from coordinate 12,925 downwards.
CCGAGCTGCGCCGCATCAAGGTTCGCGAGGGCGCGCTTTCGATCGGGGCGACGGCCACCTACCGGGACATCCTCCGCTCCCCGCTCGTCGAGAAGCGCCTTCCCATCCTCGCCGCCGCGGCCCGGGAGATCGGCGGCGCGCAGATCCAGAACCGGGGAACGATCGGAGGCAACGTGGCGAACGCCTCGCCGGCGGGCGACACGCTGCCCGTTCTCGCCGTCGCGGAGGCGGTCGTCGTCCTCCGGAGCGCGGAAGCGACGCGGCGCATACCGTTTGACTCTTTCTACACCGGCTACCGCCAATCCGTGATGCGGCCGGACGAGCTCATCGTCGCGATCGAGATCCCCCGCCTGGAAGGCCGGCAGTGGTTCCGAAAGGTCGGCACCCGGGCGGCGCAGGCGATCTCGAAGGTCGTCCTGGCGGCGATCCGCTCGGAGCGCCCGCGCGTGGCGCTGGGCTCGGTCGCGCCGACCGTGATCCGGCTTCCGAAGACCGAGGCCGCGCTCGCCTCGCGCGGATCGATCCGGGCAGGGCGGAGCGCGCTCGTGGAAGAGATCCAGCCCATCGACGACGTGCGCTCGACGGCCGGGTACCGCCGGGAAGTCGCGGCCAATCTGCTGGAGCAGTTCTGGAGGGAGACGGCATGAACCCTCGGACGACGATCGACCCCGATCGGACCGCGGGCTTCCGCGCGAGCCTTTCGGCGCCCAACGCGGACTTCGCGCGAAAGTATCCCGGCGAATCCGTGCGCCGACAGCCCGTCCACACGGTCTACGGAGGTGCGCAGGTCTTCCAGTCGGACACCGCCCCGAGGCTCGGAGCTCTCGCTCTCCGCTTCCTGGAGGAATTTGCTCCGACGCCCGACGCCCTCGCCGGCGTTCTGGGAATCGAGCCGTCGCTCGCTCCCCTCGTCTGGACCCGGGTCTCCGAGAAGCTCCGCCGGGAGCCGGTCGAGGACTACCGCATCGATTTCGAAGACGGCTACGGCAACCGCCCCGACGCGGAGGAGGACGGCCACGCCCTGGCGGCGGCGCGCGAGGTCGCGACCGGAAAGGCGGCCGGAACTCTCCCGGCGTCGATCGGCATCCGTATCAAGTCGCTCGGCGACGAGCTCGCGTCGCGCACAATCCGGACCCTCGATCTGTTCATCACCCGGCTGGTCGAGGATTCCGGCGGACTCCCCGACAACTTCGTCGTGACGCTTCCGAAGGTGACTTTGCCGGCCCAAGTCTCGGCCCTGGCGGACATCCTCGAAGCGCTGGAAAAGGCCCTCCCGATTCCACCCGGGACGCTCCGCCTGGAGATCATGGTCGAGACTCCCCAGTCGGTCGTCGACGAGCGCGGCGCCATCGCGATTGGAGCCCTCGTGGGCGCGGCGCGCGGACGGTGCTCGGCCGCGCACTTCGGCATTTACGACTACACCGCCTCCTTGAACATCACGGCGGCGCACCAGCACATGCTTCATCCGGCCTGCGACTTCGCTCGGGAGGCGATGCAGGTCGCGCTCGCGGGCACGGGCGTGTGGATCTCCGACGGCGCCACGAACGTTCTTCCGATCCCGCCGCACCATTCCGGCGAGCGAACGCTGACGCGGCGCGAGCTCGCGCAGAATCGCGAAACGGTGCACGCCGCCTGGAAGCTCCACTACGAGCACGTCCGCCATTCGCTCGTCGGCGGGATCTACCAGGGGTGGGACCTGCATCCGGCGCAGCTGCCGACGCGGTACGCCGCTCTCTACGCTTTTTTCCTCGAGGGGCTCCCCGCCGCTTCGGCGAGGCTGAACAACTTCGTGGAGAAGGCGGGACAGGCGACGCTCGTCGGCGAGGTCTTCGACGACGCCGCGACGGGCCAGGGACTCTTGAACTACTTTCTCCGCGCCGTGAGCTGCGGGGCGATCACGGAGGAGGAGGCCGTCGCAAAGAGCGGCCTGACCGTAGACGAGCTCCGCGGGCGTTCCTTCCTCCGGATCCTGAAGGCGAGGAGGAAGTAGTTTTCAGTTATCAGTTATCAGTTCTCAGTTCTCGGTTCCGGAAAAAGACCTGTCACCTGTCACCTGTCACCTGTCACCTGTCAGCCGAGAACCCTTGACTGACAACTGACAACTGACAACTGACAACTACCTCTTCAAGGTCGCCTCGATCCGGCCGTACGGCTCCTCGGTCGCGACGAAAATCTCGTTGGGGTTCTCCAGGCCGAAGGGGGAGAGATCGACGAGCAGGTGATGCTTGTTGCGCATCGTCAAGCGGATTCGGGAGACCTCGGCGTGTCGGTCGAGGACGGCCTGCCCCATCGCGTACAGGGTGTGCTGGACGGAGGCGCTCGCGTGGCCGGCGAACGTCTCGAGAAGCGTGCTTCGCACGGCGCGTGCGGCGAGGTCCCAGGGGATCTCTCGAGGCTCGTAGAGCCACAGGGCCTCCATCGCGGTCGCGAGGATCCGGTCCTCCGTCTCCTTCAAGGTCGTGTAACGGTCCCGGGCGTAGCCGGTGAAACCGGAGCCCGCGGATTTCAAGATCGTCAGGTCTTCGATCCCGGATTCGACGGAGACCCCGGCGCGGGTCCGGTCAACGCGCGTCACCCTTCGCTCGGCCCCCGGCCGGAGGAAGGCGTGGGAGGGTCCCCCCGAGCCGCCCGCGAGAGGCTCCCACGGGCGCTCCGAAATGCCGACACGCGCGACGGACGCCGGACCGTCTTCCTTGAGAAAGTGAGCGGACAGCTCCAGCGCGAAGGACTCGATCGAATCGACCGGATGCGTGCGAGCCAGCGCGTACACCGTGTTCTTCATCGTGTCCGTCGGCAGGACGGCCGAGTTGTCTCCCGCGACATGCGCGGCCTCGAAGTCTCCCTCGAGCGCAATGGAGACGGTCAGGTCCCGGATCCTGTGGCCGCCCTCGCGGCGGATCACCTTGACGAGACGGATCCCGGACTTGCCGTAGCTGTTTTCGGCGAGCACGCCTAGGTGCCCCGATACGTCGAATACCCCCAGGGAGACAGCAGCAGGGGAACGTGGTGCCGCCGCGAAGGGTCGTGAACGTCGAAGACGACCTGGACCTCGGGATAAAACGCCTCGACCCGCCGGGCCTCGAAGTACGCGGCCGTGCGAAAAGTCAGGCGGTACGTGGCGCGCCGGAGCGGCCCGCCGGGCAGCGTCGCTCTTCCATCCGCGTCCGAGGCGGCCTCCCCGAGCGGCGACCAGGTCCCGTCCTCCGCCCGGACCTCGAGAAGCATTGCCATTCCCCCGGCCGGCAGACCGCGGGCGGTATCGAGGACGTGCGTCGAGATCGCCGTCATTCCGTGCGCGCCAGTTTCTCCAGCCGGAGCCGCGTGATCTTCCGCTGCTCTTGCGCGGCGAGCCGCAGCTCCGCTTTCGGATCATTATGGAGGCGGTCCCGGCAAAGGGCCAGCATCTCCTCCCCGCTCTTTCCCGAGGCACAAACGACGAACATGTGGCCGAAGCGGGCCTCGTACTCGGCGTTCGAGAGCGCGAGACTTTCCCGGATCGATGCCGGCGCCGAGAGAGCTCCGGATTGCTCCTCCGCGGCGTCGCCGGACGCGGCCGCGTCCCCGATCCGGCGATGAGCGGCCAGCGCCTCGCGCCAGTCCGACTCGGAGAGCGAGCGCCAGATGCGATCCGCGGCCTGGTAGAGAGCGGCCGGCTCCCGAAACGGGCGGGCGAGCGCCATTTGCCGCGCCCATTCGCGCGAGCCGCAGCAGGCCAGGAGCTCACGCTCGGCGGCGTCGGGAGGGAGGGCGTCCAGCCGCTCGATGCTCGCGGCCGCGAGGCTCACTCGCCCCCTGGCGCGGCTGGCGGAGCCGCGGGAGCCGGCGCCCAGAGGCGGAGCCGGCTCACGCCTCCGTCCGGGAAGATGTTCAAGCGCGCGTGCGTCGCCTCGCCGGCGGAGCGCAGCTCCCGTTCGAAACGGTGCAGCGTGTGGGGCTGGAGTTTCGTCTCCGGGAGCAGCTCTTTCCAGGCGCGGCCGGCTTCGGTCAGCTGCAAAGAGCCGGCGCCCGGCGCGCGGCAGACCTCGACGGAGCAGCTCCCCGGAGCGTTTCCCTTGAAGTGCGCCGTGTCGACGTCGATCCGGCGCACCGTTCCGGAACGGCCGAGCCGCACGATCGCCCAGTCATGCCCGGGGCCGCGCCGGCGGCGCGTCTCCCATCCGTCGCTCATACCCGTTCCCCGGCCCGGCATCACCAGGTTGTGCCGCGAGCCGAAGAACTCGTCGCTCGCGGCGAGCACGAGTCCGCCGTTTTCCACCGCGGCGAGATCGAGCTCGCCGCCCGCGCGCGCAATCGAGGCCCAGTCGGGAGCGACGTCTCCGTGGACCCGAAGACGCGCCACACCCCCGTCCGGGTAGATGTTCAGGCGGACATGAGTGAACGGGCGGGGCGCGGCCGCCGGGAAGCGGTTTTCCGCGTCGGCGCGAAGCGGCGAACGCGGGACGAGCTCCGTCCACGGGACGGTCGCGTTCCCCGGGGACTCGGGGTCGAGCGTCGCGGCCTCGCACGCGTCGATCGAGCATGCCTCCGGCGCGTTGCCCCGGAAGTGAGTCGTGTCGACCACGAAACCGTGCAGGATTCCAGCAAGACCGAGCCGAACGACGCACCAGTCGTGACCGGGCGTTCGCCGGCGCCGCGTCTCCCAGCCGTCCATCCACTTGCCGCGGTCCGTGTACTCGCCCTCTCGGAAGACGGGCTTCTCGGACTTCAACAGGTTCTCCTTGCCAGCGAAGAACTCGTCGTTGGCGGCCAGGACCGCGCCGCCCACGCGTTCCGCGGCGAGGTCGATCAGTTCGGTGAAATCCGCCACAGCGCTCCTGTCCCGGGCCGGCTCCCGGGTCACCCGGAAAGAAGCATCTCGCCGCTCGAGCGGGAGAGGAGCCTTCCGTGTTCGTAGATCTTCTCACCCCGAAGCCAGGTCGCCCGCACGATCCCCTGAAGCCGGCGGCCGGCATACGGGGTCACCTTGTGGCGCTGCTGGAGGAGCGCGGGATCCACCGTACGGGTCTTCTCGGGATCCCAGACGACGAAATCCGCATCCCGTCCCGGCGCGAGCGCGCCCCGGGACCCGCCGAGCCCCGCAAGCCGCGCCGGCGCGGCGCCCATCCACTCCGCGACGCGCGAAAGATCGATCCCACGCTCGCACGCCCCGGTCCAGACGGCCGCCAGGGTCAGCTCCAGGGAAGAAATCCCGCCCCACGCCTCGAAGAAGTCTCCCGACTCGAGCCTCTTTCGATCCGGCGAGCAAGGCGAGTGGTCGGAGACGACCATGTCGATCACGCCGCCCCGCAAGCCCTCCCACAACCGCTCCCGATTCTCCCGTTCGCGAATCGGAGGCGCGCACTTGAACGGCGTCGCGCCGTCGGGGATGTCCTCCGCGGCAAACGTCAGATAGTGCGGACAGGTCTCGACGGTGACCGGCAATCCCTCCCGGCGCGCCTTCTCGAGCGGTGCCAGCGCCTCGGCGCTCGAAAGGTGCAGCACGTGTACTCGCGCGCCCGTCTCGCGGCAGAGATCGAGCATCCGCGCGACAGCCGCGTTTTCGGCGGAACGCGGGCGAGAGGCGAGATAACTCGCGTACGACCGCCCCGGGCCGTTTCGCTCGAGAAGCCGGGCGGGATCTTCGGCGTGCACGAGCAGCACCGCTTCGAGAAGGGCGAGCCGCCGCATCGCCGGGAGAAGCTCTGCGACTTCCATTTCCGGGAACTCGGGAACCCCGGAAGGCGCGAGAAAGCACTTGAAGCCGAAGGCACCCGCCTTCCGAAGCCCGGACAGCTCCGGGCCGTTGCCCGGCACGACGCCGCCCCAGAACCCGACGTCGACGGCGCAACGGCCCGCCGCCACGGCGAGCTTTTCCCGGAGCGCCTCCACGGTCGTCGTCGGCGGCACCGAGTTCAAAGGCATGTCGATCAGCGTCGTGATCCCCCCCGCGGCGGCGGCGGCGGTGGCCGTCTCGAAACCCTCCCAGTCGGCCCGTCCCGGCTCGTTGACGTGGACGTGCGTATCGAGCAGGCCCGGGAAGACGACGGAGTCGCCGGCCTCCTCGATCGGAACTCCGGCGGGCGCGGGCGCCGAATAGGCCTCGATGCTCGTGATCCGACCTCCGGCGACCCGGATGCTCGCGGGCAGCATCCCCTCGGGGGTCAGGACGCGGCGGCTCCTCAGTACGAATTCGGCCGGAGGCATGGCTCGAGAAGTTATCAGTTGTCCGCTGTCCGAAATCCGTTGGCGGGACAACGCAAACTTGGAACTCGCTAGAATCAGCCGGCGTGCGCACCACCGTTTACGGCAACGAGAAGCGCCACGGGGACGGCCGCGTCGAGTTGATCGACGCGACTCGGATCGAAGCGTCACCGCTCGCCAACCGCGACCTCCTCCCGGTGCCCGTCTCGCGACGCACCTGGACGACTTACAACTACGCGGCGCTCTGGATCAGCATGGCGCACTGCATACCGACCTATTACATGGCGTCGGGGTTGATGACGGCGGGGATGAACTGGTGGCAGGCGCTCTTGACGATCCTCCTCGGGAACACGATCGTGCTCGTCCCCATCCTCCTGAACTCCCATCCGGGAACGCGCTACGGCATTCCATTTCCCGTGTTCGCTCGCGCCGCTTACGGAACGCTCGGGTCGAACCTGCCGGCGATCATGCGCGCTCTCGTCGCCTGCGGCTGGTTCGGCATTCAGTGCTGGATCGGAGGCGCCGCACTGAACACGCTCTTCTCCGCGCTGGATCCCCGCTGGACGACGCGGCTCGGGCCGGGCTGGTCCGGACACACGGGCGCGGAGTGGCTCTCTTTCTTTTTCTTCTGGGCGCTGAACATCCTCATCGTCTACCGCGGCATGGACCTGCTCCGTAAGGTGGAGAACTGGGCGGCTCCATTCGTGCTCGTGATGACGGGCGCGCTCCTCGTCTGGGCGGTCCGGCGGGCGCACGGCTTCGGCCCGCTTCTCGCCCAACCCGGCTCTCTCCGCACTTTCCGCGAGTTCTTTCCGGTCTTCGTCCCCTCGCTGACGGCGATGGTCGGCTTCTGGGCCACGCTCTCCTTGAACATGCCCGATTTCACCCGCTACGGGCGCAGCCAGCGGGACCAGATGGTCGGACAGATCGCCGCCCTTCCGACGACCATGTCTCTCTTCGCCGCGATGGGGGTTCTGATCACGAGCGCCACCGCCATCATTTACGGCAAAGCGATCTGGGACCCGGTCGTTCTCGTCGGCAAGTTCTCGCAGCCCGCCGTGGTTGCGATCTCGATGTTCACCGTCGTCGTCGCGACGCTCGCGGTCAACATCGCGGCGAACGTCGTCTCTCCGGCGAACGATTTTGCCAACGCCTTCCCGCGCTGGATCCGCTTCAAAACGGGCGGCCTCATCACCGGCGTCATCGGAATCCTGCTGCAGCCGTGGAAACTTCTCGCCGACCCTTCGGGCTACATCTTCGTCTGGCTGCTCGGCTACTCGGGAGGACTCGGATCCATCGCGGGGGTCCTCATCGCGGATTACTGGCTCGTGCGGCGCACCCGCCTCCGGCTGGAGGACCTCTACCTGACGCACGGAATCTACCGATACGCCGGCGGATGGAACTGGAGGGCCGTGCTCGCGACCCTCGTCGGTTGCGGCCTCGCGTGGGGCGGGTTCGTCTTTCCTGTGCTGAAACCGCTCTACGCCTACGGCTGGTTCGTCGGCTTTTTCGCGTCCGGAACGCTCTACTGGGCGCTCTCCGCGGGCCAGGCGCCCCGCCGCGCTCCGGAGCCCGCGCCCGCGTAGGTCACCCGAGCCTCTCTTACGGGCGGCGAGGGGCGCTTGCGGCGCTCTTTTGAGAAGGGCTCGCAGAAGCCTTCTCGCGCTCCGCCAGCCGCGCGAGCAGCCAGTCGCGCAACGGCTGCGCCGGCGCATTGCGCGGGCGGATCTCGTAGGGCTTCCCCGTCTGCTCCGAATGGGTGGCCACGCCGAGGATGAAATCGCGCGCGGTCTGGACGCGCTTCCCCGCCCACCAGAGCTTCGACTTCAAATGAGCGGCCGCCGCCGCGCCGTCGTGCTCCGTGCCGTTGCGGATGAAAACCGCGTCGGAGCCGCGAACCTGCGCGAGGAGATAGTCGATCTTTTCCTGTTCGGGCGCGGGGCGTGCCGCCGCCGCGGCGAACCGCGCGCCGAGCAGGGCCAGAAATATCGCGGCGACGAGCGCCCTGGAACGCATGCCTGCCTCCTTCAGTAATAGGGCTCGAAGATCCAGAAGACGAGCTCCGCCATCCGCTGCACGATGCCGCGCTTCTTCCACTCCTCGTACGTGATCTCGGCGCAGCGCTTCCTGTCCTCGAAGAACATCGCCTCCATCTTTTTCGCGAATCCGCGGTCGTAGAACGCCAGGCTCTCCTCGGCGTTTCGACTCATCGAGCGGGTATCGAAGTTGATCGACCCTATGGTCGAGTAGAGCCCGTCCACGACCATGGCCTTGTTGTGCATCATGGTCCCGCGGTATTCGAAGATGTGTACACCGCCCTGCAGGAGCTCGCCGTAGTGGATCCAGGAGGCGAACCGGACCATCGGGAGGTCGATGTCCCGGCCCGGCACCATGACCTGGACGTCCGCGCCCCGCGCGACCGCGGCGACGAGCGCCTCGCGGACCTGCTTGTCGGGGAGAAAGTACGCGTTCTGGATGTAGATCGTCTTCTTCGCGGACTGGATGGCGACGTAGTACAGCATCTTCGCGAGCGAGGAGGAGTCGCCGCGCGAAGCCTTGATCGCCTGCGCCTGGACGGCGGCCGCGTGCTCGATCCGCGGGTAGAACTTGTCCCCGGCGAGGATCTCTCCCGTCGTGTACGTCCAGTCTTCGCTGAAGATCGCCTGCATCTGCGCGACGACGGGACCGACGACCCGAACCTGCGTGTCACGCCACTCCTTCGTGTTTCGCGCATTGCCGAGCCACCGCTCATCGATTCCGAGCCCGCCCGTGTAGGCGATCCGGCCGTCCACGACCAGGATCTTGCGGTGGGTCCGCCGGCCCACTTTGTAGATCGTGAAGAGCCGGAGAGGCCGGTACTTGCGGACGCGCACGCCGGCTTTCTGGAGCTCGTCCTGGAGACCCTTGAGCTTGCTCCCCCAGGCGTCCACGAGCAGCCGGACCTCCACGCCTCGCCGGGCCGCGGCGATCATCGCGTCGGCAAACTGCCGTCCGGCCGCGTCGGCCTGGTAGATGTAGGTCTCGAGGTTGACCGACTCCTTCGCTTCCCGGATGTCCTTCGTCATCGCGGGGAAGATCTCGTCCCCGTTTTTCAGGAGCTCGGCGTCGTTGCCTCCGACCATCGGGGTTCCGAGCGTGTCCATGGAGCGCCGGAACTGCGCGTCCTCGACGGTGAAGGGATGGTCGAACTTGTAGACGTCCCGCTTCTCGGAACCGATGATGCTGCTGACGAACGTGCACCCGGGAAGGCCAAGCGCGCTCGCGCCGAGCCAGAGAAGGGTGCCGATTCGGAGGAAGGGCCGCATCTGAGGTCCCCCATTCAAGAAATCTGCCGGGCAGAGAAGACGTGCCGGGCCAGTGAGTTAGAAGCTCTCAGCTGTCAGCTGTCAGCCCGGAACCGGGGACCTGGAGTCGGGGAAACTGGAAACGAGGGAAACCGGCTCATACCTTGACGGTTCCCGTCTTGCGGCCGGTCGTGCCCGGCGGCATCGCCTCGCCGGACGGCGGCCCGATCTTGTTGTAACCGTCGAGCGCCGCGACCTTGTAGCACTCCGCGAAGGTCGGGTAGTTGAAGACGTTGTCGACGAAGTAGTCGATCGTGCCGCCGAAGGCGAGAACGGCCTGGCCGATGTGCACGAGCTCCGTGGCGGCCGAGCCGATGATGTGCACGGCGAGAAACTTGCGCGTCTCGCGGTGGAAAAGGATCTTCAGGAGCCCGTAGCTGTCGCCGAGGATGGCGCCGCGCGCGATCTCCCGGTAACGCGAAATTCCGACTTCGTAAGGGATCCCCTGCTTCGTCAACTCCTCCTCGTTCGGACCGACCATCGAGATCTCCGGGACCGAGTAGATCCCGTAGGGAAAAAGGTGCGGCATCGAGGTCGCGCGGACGCCGAACGCCGTGCACGCCGCGATCCGCCCCTGCTCCATCGAGGTCGAAGCGAGAGACGGAAACCCGATGACGTCGCCGGCGGCGAAGATGTGAGGCACCGCGGTCCGATAGCGGCCGTCCACCGCGATCCGGCCGCGGTCATCCGCCGTGAGCCCGGCCGCGGAGAGATTCAACTCGGCGGTGGCTCCGACGCGGCCGATGGAGTAGAGAAGCAGTTCGGAAACGATCTTCTTTCCAGACTTCAGGATCGCCACGGCGCGGTGCGGCCGTTCGACCGCCACCGAGGCGACGTCCTCGCCGAACCGGAGCGTGCAGTCCATGTCCCGCATCTTGTAGGCGAGCGCCTCCGCGATCTCCGCGTCGACGAACTCGAGCAGCCGGGGGCGCTTGTCCACCAGAGTGACCTCGACGCCGAGCGCCGCGAACATGGACGCGTACTCGGTTCCGACGACGCCCGCTCCGACGACCGTCATGGTTCGTGGGATCGATTGGAGCGTGAGGATTCCGTCGGACGTGATAACCGTCTCGCCATCCACCGTCACCCCGGGAGGGTCGGTGGGCGCGGTTCCCGTCGCGATCACGACGAAATCCGCCGTCACTTCGATTCTCCCCGCGCTCGATTCCACGACGAGCCGGTGCGGATCGACGAAGGAAGCGGGCCCCTGGAGAACCGTGACGCCGTTTCGACGGAGCTGGTCCCGGATGACGTCGATCTCCCGGTTCATCACTTTCGTGCAACGGGCGAGAAGGTCCTCCATCGTCATCGAATCTTTGACGAGGCACGCCGATCCGTAGGCGTCGCGGTGGAGAAAGCCGGTCAGGTAGAGGACGGCTTCCCGGAAGGTCTTCGAGGGGATCGTGCCGGTGTTGATGCAGACGCCGCCGACGGACCGGCCCTTCTCGCAGATGGCGACCTTCTTGTCGAGCTTCGCCGCCTGGATGGCCGCCCGCTGCCCGGCCGGGCCGGTCCCGATGACGACGAGATCGAAAGCGGGCATGGAACGGGGAGTCTACCGCTGCGTTGCCCGATGGCTCCGCGGAGTGAGGTAGATTCTCGCCGCCCCATGCGCTTCCTCGCGGTCGCCTGCGGAGTCCTGCTGATTCTCTTCGTCCTCTGGGACGCCTTCGAGACCATCGTCCTTCCGCGCCGCGTTTCCCGCCGGTTCCGGCTCACCCGAATCTTCTACGTCCTGACGTGGGGGCCGTGGCGGGCTCTCGGCCTGCGCCGCCGGCAGGGGAACCCGCGGGAGAACTTTCTCTCGATCTTCGGTCCGCTGTCGCTGATCCTCCTCCTCGTCATCTGGGCGCTCGCCCTCGTGTTCGGATTCGCCCTGCTCCACTGGGGGCTCGGCACGCGCCTCGTCGCGCCGCGCGGTCTCGGCGGGTTCGAGGCGGACCTGTACTTCAGCGGAACGACGCTGGTCACGCTCGGCCTGGGAGACATCGTCCCTTCCACCGCCTCGGCGCGGCTCCTGACGTTCATCGAGAGCGGAACCGGATTCGGATTCCTCGCGCTCGTCGTCGGATATCTGCCGACGCTCTCCCAGGCGTTCTCCCGCCGGGAGACCAACATCGCGCTGCTCGACGCGCGCGCCGGCTCCCCCCCGACCGCGGCGGAGCTCATCCGGCGCCACGCCGGCGACGACCACGGCCAGAGTCTCGGCGAGCTCCTCCACGACTGGGACGTCTGGTCCGCGGATCTGCTCGAGACCCACATTTCCTTTCCCGTGCTCGCGTATTACCGGTCGCAGCACGACAACCAGTCCTGGGTCGCGGGACTGACGACGGTTCTCGACGTCTGCGCGCTGATCATCGCCGGCGTCGAAGAGGGTCCGGTCCGATCCGCGCGCCTGACCTTCGCGATGGCGCGGCATGCCGTGGCGGACATGAGCCAGATCTTCCGGCTCAAGCCGAAGTCCTTCCCCTCGAACAGGCTTCCGGCGGGCGATCTCGCGCGGCTCCGGGAGGCGATGGCCTCCGCGGGCCTGCCGCTCAAGGAGGGGGCCGAGGTCGAGGAACGCCTGGAGCGGATCGTCCGGATGTACGACCCCTACGTGCAGGCGCTCTCGCAGCACCTCTTGATGCCCCTGCCGGCATGGGTGCCGCCCGTCGGGGCGAAGGACAACTGGCAGACGACCGCCTGACCGTGTGCTCTCCACACGATTGGCTCGCGGCGAAACGCCCCGGCGCGGCCTGCGCGGTTCGGAGGCCCGCTCCGTCACCGTTTTCGCGGGAAGGCCCGCCGCTGAACGGCTCTTTGGAACTCGTCTAGAGGCGATGGAGGCAACCCTCGCGCGGCGGCTCGCCTACCTCCTCGGCTGCGCGTTCGGAGGGGCGTGGTTCGTTCTCTGCTCCTCCGCCGGCATCCTGTGGCTGCTCGTCGCGCCCGGCAACCGGCAGACGCTGTACTGGTACGGGCGGATCTTCTGCCGGGGTCTCGTGCGGATGATGGGGTGGCGGGTCGAGCCCGACCGGCCGGAGCGCCTTCGGGACTTTCGCCCTTGCGTCATCGTCGGAAACCACCAGAGTTTCCTGGACGTGGTCACCCTCGGGTCGATCTTCCCGCCCCGGACCGTCTCGGCGGGAAAGCGCGAGATCGGCCGGATCCCCGTCTTCGGATGGTTCTATCGCCTCTCCGGCAACCTCATCATCGATCGCGCTCACGCCCGCAGCGCGCTCGCCTCCCTCGAAGCGGCCGCGGAAGCGATGCGCTCGGAAAAGATCGCCGTCTGGTTCATGCCGGAAGGGCACCGCAATCACAGTCCACGGCTCCTCACCTTCAAGAGCGGAGCCTTCCGGCTCGCCGTGGCGGCGCAGGCTCCCGTCGTGCCGATCGTCGCCGCACCCTTGACCGCG
>DATNMZ010000492.1:0-6061 GCA_035602095.1 Thermoanaerobaculia bacterium | reverse complement strand
GCCTCGCGGACGTGAACGCGTTCGATCCGGGTCCGGGCTCGGCGATGGAGTCCGCCTCGAAGCGGATCGCTGCGGCGTCCGATATTTCCGTGGTCTGCGCTCCGGCGGCCGTGGTCACGGGCCAGCAGGTGACGTGCACGGCGTCGTCTACGCAGGGCACCTCTTATTGGTGGAACTTCGGCGAGGACTTCCCGGCGCGCTACACGGCGGGTCCGAATCCGATCCCGCACACGTTCTCCTCCCCGGCGATCTACCGCGTCTCGGCGTCGACCGACGCGGGCATCACGGTGGGTTACACGACCGTCGCCGTGACGCCTCCCGGAACGGGGGTCCTGGCGGCCGCGATCGCCGGGCCGTCGACCGGCGAATCCGGCGCTCTCCTTTCGTTTACGGGCACCGCGACGGGCGGAACCGGCCCCTACACCTACGCCTGGAACTGCGACTACAACGCGTCGGCGCCGACCTTCACCGCCGGAAGCGCGGCCAGCAGCTGCACCTGGACGACGACCGGTCCCCACATCGTCGGCCTGCGAGTGACCGACTCCGCCACGCCGACCCCGGCGCAGTCCGTCGCGACGTCTCTCGTCTCCGTGACGGCGCCGGCCGGGCCCGGCCTGCCCTCTTCCGCCTTCACGATCGCCGGGGCCACTCTGAACCCCGCGACCGGCAAGTACGAGGCGGAGACCGGTCAAACGATCACCTTCACGGCTTCCGAGCCAAACGCGGCCAGCTGGGGATGGGCATTCGGCGACGGCAAGACGGCCGCCGCGAAGTCCGTGACGTACGCGTACCCGCTGGGCGGGGACTACACCGGCACGCTGATCGTGACGGGCGACGGAACGAAGACCATCGGGGTCTCCACCGCTTCCATCCCGGTGGCGATCGTGGCCTGCGCGGGGGATTCGAAGACCCTGTGCTTGAACGGAGGCCGTTTCAAGGTCCGCGTGGACTGGAAGTCCCCGACCTCGAGCGGCGCCGGGAACGCCGTCCCGGTCACGGCCGACACGGGAGAGTTCTGGTTCCTGTCGAGCAACAACATCGAGCTGGTTCTCAAGGTCGTGGACGGAACGACCTTCAACGGGCACTTCTGGGTGTTCTACGGCGCCCTGTCCGATCTCGAGTACACGATCACGATCACGGACACCAACACGGGGACGGTAAAGACGTACCACAACCCGCAGGGCACGACGGCGAGCGTCGCGGACGTGAACGCCTTCTAGACACGGCCTCCCGATCGCGGTTGAAAGGGCCCCGGCGTCCGCCAGGGCCCTTTTTGTCTGGGGTCTCCGGCGAGGGCAGGATGAACGCGGCCCGGCAGCCGTAAAACACAGGAAGGAAAGACGACTCGGACTAGAATGGCTCGATTGTTCCGGAGTGTGAACCCACGAGGATGAGCGAGTCAGCGCGATACGAGCTCGGCCGCGGCTCGGCGGTCCTGGACCCCGAGGTCGAGTCGCCATTTCTCCACGACCGCGGGACGGTCGTGTACAACCCCTTGACGGGGATCTCGATCCCCAAGGATGGGGAAGCGTTTCGCGTCTTGAGCGCCCTGCGAGAAGGCCTTTCGCCCTCCGGGGCAAACGGGGCTCTCGAGCACCTTCGCGCCGCGCGGTTCTTGATCGAGGACGTGGACCGGGAAGCCCGACGCTCCCACCTCCTCTTTCTCTCCCTGGAAACCTGCACGGTCTGCAACCACCGCTGCCCCTTCTGCCCCGTCTCGGTCGATCCCCGAGAGCGCGAAGTGATGCCGCAGACGCTCTTCGAATCCATCGTGGATCAAACGGCCGCGATCGGAGGAAAAGACGTCGTCGTCTTCCTCTCCAACTACAACGAGCCGACGGTGGACCCGCTCTTCGAGGAGCGCTGCCAGGCCCTCTTCGAGCGCGGCATGCCCGTCTCGATCCTGACGAATGCGTCGCAGTTCACGCCCGACCGCGCCGCGCGGCTCGAAAAACTCGGCCGGTTCCGCTACATCGGGATCAACCTTCCGACTCTGGACCCGGAGCGGTATCGCGCGCTCCACGGCACCCGCGACCTCGCCCGCGTGCTCGCCAACGTGGACGCGCTCCGGGCGCACGCGGTGGCGGAAGAAGCGGCGATCGTCGTGCTCGGCGGGGAGGACGACGCGCACCGGGAGGACGTCGCCCGCATCCGCGAGCGCTTCGAGCCCCGGGGGTGGGAGGTCAAGCCCTTCCGGATCCGCAGCCGTCCCGCGAGCGGCACATTCGTGCCCGAGCCCCCGGCGAAGAAGAAGCTGAAGGGGTGCGAGCTCATGGGGTCGCGGCCGTTCGAGCACCTGCACGTCACGGCCACCGGCAAGGCGGTTCTCTGCTGCCAGGATTACTACGAACGCTTGACGATCGGAGACTTGACGCGCGAGACGGTTGCGGAGATCCTCGGCGGCGACGCCATGGCTCGTCTTCGCCGGTGGACGTACGGAGTCGAAGACGCGCCCGCGGACTTCCTGTGCCGGCGCTGCGAGTTCGCCCTCGGAGAGTGAGGAACGAGCCGACCGCCAGCGGCGCGGCGGGGGACGCGGGCGGGGGCCGCCCCGAGCTCGCGGTCGAAGCCCGCTCGGTTTCCAAGGTCTATCGCCTCTACGCGAAGCCCGTCGACCGGCTGAGAGAGCTCCTCCTTCGCCGCCCGCGGCACCGGGAGTTCCAGGCGCTCTCCGGCGTGTCCTTCGACCTTCCCGCGGGCAAGGCGCTCGGTCTCATCGGGGAAAACGGGGCCGGCAAGTCCACACTCCTGAAAATCGTCGCGGGCACGACTCAGCCGACGTCCGGCTCGGTCGGACGCCGGGGGGTCGTCGCCTCGATCCTGGAGCTCGGGATGGGATTCCACCCCGAGTTCACGGGACGCGAGAACGCGCGCATGAACGCCGCCCTTCTCGGGCTGACCGGGCCCGAGATCCGAAGACGCCTGCCGGAGATCCGGGACTTCGCCGAGCTCGGGGACTTCTTCGACCGGCCGGTGCGCATGTACTCCTCCGGCATGACCCTTCGCCTCGCCTTCGCGGTCGCCACGCACGCGGATGCCGACGTCTTGATCGTGGACGAGGCCCTCGCGGTAGGGGATGGATACTTCCAGAAGAAATCCATCGACCGGATCACCGACTTTCAAAAGCGCGGCGGGACGCTCCTCTTCTGCTCTCATGCTCTCTACTACATCGCCCTCCTTTGCGATGAGGCGATCTGGCTCAAGAATGGCGCCGTCGCCGCGCAGGGCCCGGCGACCGCGGTCGTCCGGCAATACGAGCGGTTTCTCCAGGAAAAGGAGCGGCACCTCGAACCCTCGCCGTCCGCGCTCGAGCCGGCCTCGACGAACGGGCGCCGCCCGGCGCGCTTCACCCAGGTCCGCGTGCACGACGGGTCCGGCTATCCCCGAAGCGAGTTCGCCGCGGGGGAGACCGTCGCCGTGGACCTCGACTTCGAGACCGCGGACCCCTCGCTCTCCTTCCACGTCCGCGTGGGCGCGGACCGGGAAGACGGGGTGCAGGCGTTCGCCGTCGACACTCGCGGAGAGCCCTGGGCGCCTCTGACCGGCCGATCCCGGTATCGCCTGCGGCTTCTCTTCCCGGAGCTGCCGATCGCGCAGGGCGAATTCCGGCTCTACGCCTTCCTGGGAGACGAGACGGCGCTCCACCTCCACGACCTGAAGGTTCTGCGGCCCGGCTTCTCCATCCTCGCGCCCGAGTATTCGGTGGGACTGCTCCGCCCCGCGCACATCTGGTCCATCGAGGGGGAGGAGGCGGCCGAGCAACGGCCCGCGGAGCGCTCCGCCGCCGGCCGTTGAGCACGGCGGCGGCGATCGGATTTCTCGCCGGAGGGAAGGCTCCCGACTACGGAACGCTCCTCGGACGCCTTCGCTGGCGCCGCGCCGTCGGGGCCGGCGCGCAATCGGAGATGCGGCCGGGGGATTCGGCTCTCTCCGCGTTCTCGGCCGCGGACCGCTGGACCGTCGTGCTCGACCCGGCATCCCTTCCCGTTGGAGGGCGAGGGCGATTCCCGGACATCCGCCCGGGCGCATCCGCCGCCGTCGTCCGCGCGCCGCTCGCGGGCCCCGGGGGAGGCGTGGCGCATACGCTGCGCGAGCTCGAAGCGGGCGCGGAGAGCGCTCGCCCGGGCGAGCCCGAGGATGCGGCCGGCTTCCCGGCGCTCGCCTTCCGGACCGCGGATTTTCCTCCCGCGCCGGGCGAGACGGTCGAAGAGTATCTCCGCCGTGTCGCGGAGGCACGCGAGCGGCCGGCGAACGGGTCCTTCCTCACCTGGGCGCCGGACGATCCCTCGCAGCGCGAGCGTCCGGAGCTGTCGGCGCGCTTTCCCAGGGATGTCCGCCGGCTCGTCGACGTCGGATGCGGTTCCGGCGCGACGGGGGCGGCGTTGAAGCGCCGGGCGCCGGGTCTTTCCGTGACGGGAATCGAGAGAGACCCGCCCGCCGCGGGCCGCGCGCGCGGCGTCCTGGACCGGGTGCTCGTCGGCGGCGCGGAAGAGATCCTCGCCGGGCTCGCCGCCGCGGGAGAGCGGTTCGATGCATTTCTCTTCGGCGACGTCCTCGAGCACACGGAGGACCCCATCGCGATCCTCGCGGCGGCCCGGTCGGCCGCGGCCGCCCAGGCCCTTCTCGTCGCCAGCGTCCCGAACGTGGGGCACCTCTCGCTCGTGCGGGACCTCGTCCTCGGCCGATTCGACCCGGTGCCGGCCGGTCTCGCCGACGCTTCGCATCTGCGCTGGTTCGCGCGGCCGTTCCTGGGCTCCGCTCTCGAGGAAGCGGGGTGGTCCCCGCAGTCGATCGATGGGATCTCGGGCGCGCCCCCGCCCGACGCGGAGAGCTTCCTCGCCTCCCTCGCCGGCTGGCCCGGGCTCGATCCGGCCGCGCTCCTCGTCTACCAGTGGATCGCCGTGGCGCGCGCCGCGTAGGGGAGGGGACGCGTTGCGGATCGCGTATCTGCTCGAATCGACCGAACTGTCCGGGGGCGTGCGTGTCGCCCTCCTTCAGGCCGAGAGCCTCGCGCGGCGCGGCCACCGGGTCACGGTCGTCTCGTCCGCGCCGGAGCCGCGCTGGTTCTCGCTTTCGCGCGCGCGCTTCGAGCGCAGCACTTTCCCGGAATCGCGGGAGCTCGCCGCGGCGCAGGTTCGCGTCGCGACTTTCTGGACGACGGTGGCCCCCGCCCTCGCCGGCGCCTCCGGGCCCGTGTTCCACCTCTCGCAGGGGTACGAGGCCGCCTTCTCCTTCTACGCCGCCCGGCGATCCGAGATCGAAACCGCGTACCGGCTGCCGGCGCGAAAGCTCGCCGTCTCCGCGAGCCTCGCGGCACGGCTCGAAGAGGAGGGACACGGACCGGTCGTGAACGTCGGCCAGGCCTTCGACCCCTCCGGTTTCTTCCCCGCGCCCGAGGATCGCCCCGTCGCCGAGCCGCCGGTCGTGCTGCTCGTCGGACCGCACGCCGCGGACGTCAAGGGAATCGGGACCGCCCTCGCGGGACTCAAACGGTTTCGCGACACGGGAGGATCGTTCCGGCTCTTCCGCGCGGCGTTCGAGGCTCCGACGCCGGAGGAAACCGCCTTCGGGTTGATCGACGAGTACCATCGCGGCGTGCCCCCCGATCGCATGCCCTTCGCCTACCGGGCCGCCGACGTGTTCGTCGGTCCCACCCTCCGCGAAGAGGGATTCGGTCTGCCCACCCTCGAAGCGCTTTCCTGCGGCGTCGCGTGCCTGCTCTCCGACACGCCCGGGAACCGGGAGATCGCGGGCGAGGCGGCGACCTATTTTCCGGAGGGGGACGCTCAGGGTCTGGCCGACGCCCTCCCGGCCCTCTTCACGCCGCAAGCCCGGGCGCGCGCGCGCCGCGAGGGGCCGCCGGCGGCCGCGCGATTCGAACCCGCGACGGTCGCGGAGCGGCTCGAGAGCGTATTTACCCGCGCGCTCGGGGAGGCCCAGGGGCGGTGAGTCCGGAGCTCTCCGCGATCATCGTCAACTACCGCCAGGCGGCGCTCGCCCGGCGCTGTGCGGCGACTCTTCGGGAGGCGTTTTCCCTCGAGGGGATCCAGGGCGAGATCCT
>DATNMZ010000491.1:0-3829 GCA_035602095.1 Thermoanaerobaculia bacterium | reverse complement strand
ACCGGCGCGGCCCCGGCGGCCGCGGATCTCGGCGCCGAGACGCCCGAGAGCGTCTCCAGGTCGAAGGCGAGGTCGTGGGCGGAGTGGAAGCGCTGCTCGGGGTTCTTTTCGAGGCAGTGGCGCACGATCCGATCGAGACCGGGAGAGATGTTCTGGTTCGTGACCGAGAGCTCGGGAGGATCTTCCCGCAGGATCGCGCTCATCGTGTCGGCGGCGGAGTCTCCGTGGAACGCTCTCTTGCCCGAGAGCATCTCGTAGAGGATCGCGCCGAAGGAGAAGATGTCCGAGCGCGCATCGGCGGGACGTCCCCGGACCTGCTCGGGCGACATGTAACCGAGGGTTCCCAGCACGACACCCGGCTCGGTGCCGGCCGTTGCCGTCGGAAGGTTGGTGACGCCGGAGCCCTCTTCCGTGTGGGTGAGCTTGGCGAGGCCGAAGTCGAGGATCTTGACCCGGCCGTCCTTCGTGACGAAGAGGTTCTCCGGCTTCAGGTCCCGGTGGACGATCCCCTTCTCGTGAGCCGCCGCCAGGCCGTGGGCGATCTGGAGGGCATAGTCGACGGCCTTGCGGGCCGAGAGCCGACCTCCGGCCAGCGCGCCGCGCAGGGTCTCGCCCTCCAGGAGCTCGGTGACGACGTAGGGCGCCTGGTTCTCCGTGCCGATGTCATAGACGGCGGTGATGTTGGGGTGGTTCAGGAGTCCCGCGGCCCTGGCCTCCTGCTCGAAGCGCCGCAGCCGTTCAGGATCGAAGGAGAAAGACGCCGGCAACACCTTGATCGCCACCTCGCGTCCGAGCCTGGGGTCCTTCGCGCGGTAGACCTCACCCATCCCGCCCGCGCCGATCGGCACGAGGATCTCGTAGGGCCCGAGCCGCGTCCCCGGTGCGATCGCCATCGTCAGATCACCCGATCGCAGATCGCCGACGGATCCTCCGAGATCACTTCAGACCCTCAGCGATGTAGAGGTCGGAGAGCGTGTGGCTGTACGTGTGGATCAGGATTTTCCCGTCTGCCGTCGCTGCGTCGGCGCCGATCGACTGGATACCGGTCGTGTCGCGAGGCGTGAACTCTTTCCAGAGCTCGCGACGGCCGGTCGAGATGTCGATACGGTAAACGCGCGAGGTCAGGCTGGGGCCCGGCCGATGGTGCACGAACAGAGACTTCCCGTCGGCGGTCCAGCGCAGGATCCGATCGTCCGGGTCGATTCCTGGAATCGGCCGGGTCGGGCCGGGCTCGACCGGATAATGCGCGATGTTGTGATCCGGGCCGCGGGCGGCGACGAAGCGGCCGTCCGGAGAGAGCGTGCTCCCGACGACTCCCTCGGGGGTTATGGGGCGGGCCTTTCCCCCCTGGAGATCCTGGACCCACGCACGCCGCGCATGCCCCGGCTCGTTCCCGGTAAAGACGATGCGCCGGCCATCCGGAAAGAAGCTGGCCAGGGACGCATCGTGGTTGATGGAATCTTTGGGCAACGGCCTCGTCTCTCCCGCTCCCGTCGGGAGCAGGACCAGCGGAGAGGGCGAAAAGCGGACGAGAGCGGCCAGGACCCATCGGCCGTCGGGGGAGAGCGCCAGACCTTCTCCCTCGCCGAGCCGCACCGCGGGAGAACCGTCGAGTTTGCGGAGATAGATCGAGTAGCCTGGCCCACCTCCTTCTCCTTCCTCGGTGAAGACAACCGTCTTTCCGTCTTCCGAGAGGATCGGCGCTCGGGACCAGTCCATTCCCGACAGGTCCCGCTCCTTCGTCTCGCCGGCCGAGAGGCCGAGCAGTCCGATCCGGCGGTTGGCATGATCGAAGAGGGCTCGCCCGTCCTTCGCGATGTCCTGCAGCGTCAATTCGCCGACCATGCTTGCGACCAAACGCCGCCGCCCGGAAAGCGTGACCGCGTGAAGTAATCGACTGCTTCCGCTCTCGGATGCGGTGAACCAGATCTCCTCGCCCGAGGGAGACCAGGCGACGCCCTGAGCGCTCGACCAACCGTCGGAGAGAGTCCTCTTCCTGCCGCCTCGATCGATGACCGCAACGGACCCCCGGTCGTCCCCGAACTGCGGATGGTCGAGAAACGCCACGGCGTCGCCTTTGGGCGAGACACGGGGATGGCTGATCCAGCCGGCGGTTTCATACAGGATCTTCCCGGCCGGGAACTCGAGCCGGTAGCGCCACCCGGGCGCCCGCACGACGGCGAGGCTGGCGCCGTCCGGCGACCAGTCGGCCCCGCTGACCTCCTCGAGCAGGTCCCGGGGCGCGCCGCCCGAGAGAGGCGCCTGAGCGAGCGTGCCAACCCTCGCATAGCCGGTCGAAAAATGGAGGTTGTGCAGGAGCAGCATCTCGCCCGTGCGGGAGATGGCCTCGATGATCCCGTCGGGCAAGGCGAGGCGAAGCGATCCGGCACTCTCCGCTCGCGTCGAGAAAAGCTGAGACCTCTCGGCGCCATCCCAGCTCGCCGCGTAAAACACGGACTGACCATCCGGAGCGAAGCGAGCCGACTCGGCGAACCCGCGGCGGAACGTCAACCGGTGGTACGAGGGGGATGAGGCGGGAGCCTTCTTCCAGATCTGCCATCCGGCGAGAAGTCCCAGAAGGATCGCCGGGATTGCGACCGCCGCGGCGATTCGGACCGCCGGCTTTGCCAGCCGAGCGGTACGCGGAGCTTCCAGGCGGGGACCGGAGACGCCGGACAGCGCCTCGATGTCGAACGCGAGATCGTGGGCGGAGTAGAACCGCTCCTCCGGGTTCTTCTCGAGGCAGTGACGGACGATGCGCTCGAGCCCCGCCGGAATGTCGCGGTTGGTCACCGAGAGGTCCGGCGGCTCCTTCATCAGGATCGCCGACATCGTGTCGGCCGCGGAGTCTCCGTGGAAGGCTCGCTGTCCCGAGAGCATCTCGTAGAGGATCGCGCCGAAGGAAAAGATGTCGGAACGATGGTCCGTCGGTTTCCCTCGCACCTGTTCGGGCGACATGTACCCGAGCGTGCCCAGGACGACTCCCGGCTCGGTGCCCGCGTTCGCGGTCGGCAGATTCGTCTGCGGCCCGGCGCCCTCTTCCGCCTGTGTCAGCTTGGCGAGCCCGAAGTCGAGAATCTTGACGCGGCCGTCCTTCGTGATGAAGAGGTTCTCGGGCTTCAAGTCGCGGTGGACGATCCCCTTTTCATGCGCGGCCGAGAGGCCATGGGCGATCTGGAGGGCATAGTCGATCGCCTTGCGCGAGGAGAGAGGTCCGCCCGCAAGCCGGGCGCGCAACGTCTCGCCCTGGAGCAGCTCCGTGACCACGTAAGGGGCCCGGTTCTCCGTGCCGATGTCATAGACGGCGGTGATGTTGGGGTGGTTCAAGAGCCCGGCCGCTTTCGCTTCCTGTTCGAAGCGCCGCAGCCGTTCGGGATCGGCCGAGAATGACGCCGGCAGGACCTTGATCGCCACTTCTCGCCCGAGCCTGGGGTCCTTCGCGCGATAGACCTCGCCCATCCCGCCCGCGCCAATGGGCGCGAGGATTTCGTAGGGCCCGAGTCTCGTCCCCGGCGTAATGGCCATCGTCAGATCACCCGATCACGCGGTCGCCGCTCGCAGAGGAAATCGGGCTCACTTCAACCCTTCCACCACATAGAGGTCCGCCAGGAAGCGAATGTAGGAGTATGCGTAGAATTTTCCGTCTGGCGTCACCGCCAGCGCGCCGGCGTTCGTGACGCCCGCGGTGTCCGGAGGGCTCAGGTCTCTCCAGAGCTCCTTGCGCCCCGATCGCACGTCGACGAAGGAAATCCTGACCTCGCCGCGCCTTCGAACGAAGATCGAACGTCCGTCCGCAGTCCAGCCGGAGGGGATGTCTCCGGGCACGAGC
>DATNMZ010000490.1:0-2404 GCA_035602095.1 Thermoanaerobaculia bacterium | reverse complement strand
CGGGACTGGGCGGGAGGGCTCAAAACTGATAACTGATAACTGACGACTACCCCTTCCTACTTACTCGCCGCCACAAGGTCGGCGGCACTCACCGGCCCGATCGCGAAGGTGTCGGTGTGCCAGCTGACGAAGGTGCGAAATTCGAGGCTGGCCGGGAAGCCCGTCTTTCGCCCGCGCTTCCGGGCGGCCTCGTCTACCTTGGCCTGCTGGTCCCGGCTGAGGTCGGGAGCGACCCCGAGAAAATCCCAACTGTCGCCGTCGAGATGAGCATAAAGGGTCGAGGCGGGCACGCCAGCCTCCTTGTCGACCGCGTCGTTTTCGGCCATCCACTTCAAGAACTCCAAGTGCTTTCCGGGCGCGACGCGATAGAGCGAGATTCGAGCGCGCGCCGGCTGCTTCGCATCCTGCCGGGACATCTGCGCGCGTACGGGGGGCGATGTGAAGAAGATGACGGCGAGGAGCAGCAGCGGGATCAAGCGGAACAAACGGTTCATGACGTCCTCCTTCGATAAAGGGCACCCGGCGTCGCCGCCGGAGACCCGACAGTTTCGGCGAGGCATCCGCCTGCCGTGGCAGCCTTCTCTCGTTTTGAGCCGACGAATCGGGCTCATCGTATGCTCTTCCCTTGCGGCGTCAAACTCCCGTGACAGAAGGGGCGCCCCGACTGGAATCGGCGCATTCCTGCAGGAGACCTCGCGCGCGGCTTTGGTACGCTTAGGCCTCCGGAGGCGAAATGGAAGACTCAGAGG
Source organism: Thermoanaerobaculia bacterium (assembly GCA_035602095.1). Taxonomy (GTDB): domain Bacteria; phylum Acidobacteriota; class Thermoanaerobaculia; order UBA5066; family Gp7-AA6; genus JALYUA01. The sequence continues at coordinate 1,655 of DATNMZ010000490.1, read as the reverse complement.
GCTTGGACCGCCTTGTGCGGTATCCCGAGATTCCCCGCCCGGATACCGCTGCGCCCCGCGCGGTCGTCGTCGCTGCGGAGACGGTGCTGGCTCTGGCGTTCGTCACCGCACAGGGCAAGATGGCGCTGGTTCGCTTCCAACCTCTGGAAGCGATGCGGTTTGGAGCGCCCAGTGACCAGGGGCTCGATGGACACCCGCTGTTTAGCCGCGGCCTGGAGCCGAACGCATGCTTTTTCGTCGAGAACTCCTCCTGGCTCCTCGAGCTGGCCGGGATCAACTCGGTCCATCCTTCCCACGAGCCGGCGTATTACGCCGATCTTCGCCATTTCATCGTGACCTTTCAGGGCTCGACGTTCGAATGCATCGCACGGACAGCCGATGTCGAAATTCGCCCGAACGGACCCGAGAAACCGTGGGCTCTCCTCCGGGACGCCGTCGACCCGAGGATCCCATGAGAGCTTGTTCCCGGAACTTGCGGATCGAGGATTGATATGCTGACTCAAACTGGGTGATTCGGCGATACCAAGGCAGGAGGGTCCGATGTCTACAGTTCGCATGGGAATGGATCGACGGCAGAAGGTCGGGTTGGAGCGACGCCAGAAGCGAGAGATCACCTTCGTCGAACGGCGAAGAGGCAGAGCGTGGATGTACGGCCAGATCGGCATCTGTGTGGCGCTCGTCGCGTATCTCGCCTGGCTTCTGCGGTAGAACGGAACCAGATACCGAGCGCGCAAATCTGTTTCGGCGCCAACGCCGATTCCTCTCCGGTGCCGGGGAGCGCCGCGTCCGGCGGGCAGGTTCTTCGAATGCCCGGCAGTCGCGGCGCTTCAGCCTACAATCCGGCCATGTCCGTGCCCGCAACGCGCCTTCCCGTCCGCGCCTGCCGGGAGGCCGCTCCGGATCACGGGGATCGTGTTCGAAATCCTTCCGTGAGACCAGGCGGATGAGCTCGTCCGGGGACCGCGGCCGTATCGGCTGGATCGACCTCACGGTTCCCGACGCGGAGGCCATCCGCGATTTCTACAACGCCGTGATCGGGTGGACGGCGAGCGAGGTCGACATGGGGGGATACAGCGACTATTGCGCGCACCCCGCGGAGGGAGAGGCGCCGGTCGCCGGGATCTGCCATGCGCGCGGCGCAAATGCCCGGCTGCCGGCGCAATGGCTGGTCTACATCACGGTGGAGGATCTGGACGCGAGCGCTGCCCGGTGCGTCGAGCTCGGAGGAAAGATCCTCGACGGGCCGCGCGCCGCAGGCGGGGGACGGTTCTGCGTCATCCGGGATCCCGCGGGAGCGGTCGCGGCGCTCTACGCGGCGGTTCCGGGTCGAGGCGCAGCGGATCTCTGAGGCGGTTGGTCCGCTCAGATCGGGGGATGTCATGGATTCCGCCGCCGACTCCGGACGCGCGCTGTTGCGCCACACGGTGGCCACGCTCGCCTACCGGGCCGGGAAAGTGGTGCGGGGCGCGCCCCCGGAGTTCGCCGCCTTCCGTGCCAAGGACGGAACGCGGAGCGCCGGGGAGATACTGGCCCACATCGGCGATCTTCTCGATTGGGCGCTTTCGCTCGCCGGAGGCGAGCACGTCTGGAACGAGACGCCTCCCGGGACCTGGGAGCGCGACGTCTCTCGCTTCTTCGAGGGATTGAGGCGCTTC
>DATNMZ010000489.1:0-2931 GCA_035602095.1 Thermoanaerobaculia bacterium | reverse complement strand
TTGATTCCCACTTTGGCGTCGCCGCCCTGGTTGCCGCCGCTGATGGTGTTGCCGCCGAACTCGCCAAAAAACCGGGTCACGCCGAGCTCGGGCTGGTTCGTGATGTAGCGCAATGTGCCCGACTCCGAGCCGGAGCCGAACAGGGTTCCCTGCGGCCCGCGCAACACTTCGACACGGTTCATGTCGAACAGGTCGATGTCCGGCGTGAAGAGGGAGAGCGAAACGACCGATTCGTCGAGATACGCCCCCACCCCCTCCTTGACCCCCGGCTGGTCGCGAGCGATCTGGCCCGAGGAGACGCCTCGTATGGAGACCTGGTTCTGTCCGGGGCCCAGGTTCTGCACGCTGAAGCCCGCGACATTGGCGGCGATATCCTCGAGGGTCTCGACGCCGCGTTCCCGCAGGTCTTCTCCCGTCGGCGCCGCGATGGAGACGGGGGTGTTGAACACGGTCTCCTCGCGTTTCAAGGCGGTGACCGTGACTTCCTCCGAGACCCTCACGTCGAGCGAGATTTCGGCCGTGAGCGTCGCTCCGGCATCGACCCGCCTGTCCCTCTGGATCACCTTGCGGAAGCCCTGCACGTCGATCGACACGGTGTAGAGCCCAGGCGGAAGATCGGCCGCCTCGTACGATCCGTTTGCGGAGGACCGGACGACCCGTGTTGCCCCGGTGGTCTGGTTCGTGATCGTGATCGTGGCGCCGCCAACCGGCGCCCCGTTCGCGACGCGGACAGTGCCGGTGATCTTTCCTGGCGGCGATTGGGCGGACGTCGGCGCGGCCAAAAAGACGATGAGCGCGGAGCAGACCAGCAGAATCGCAAGGCGCCGATGGGGCATCACAGCCTCCTCTGTCGATCGAATCGCTTTATGTTGGGCGTTTCATACGGCCTCGCGCGAGCGTTTGTCAAATCGGGGCCGACCCCGAACCCTCTGACCCCGGCCTGACCCCGCCGGGCCGACCCCCGCCTGACGGGGCGGCCGTTCGACGCTTCGCCGATTCTTTGCGCGCGCCGGGCAAATCTGGCACGGATCCGGCTTGCTCCCGGCCGGCGGCGGCTCCGCGTTTTGGCGGAGCCGCGTTCATCAGGAGAGTGAATGATCGAAAAGGACTCCAAGAAGCCGGATTTCTCCAATGTCGTATCCGGAAGCTCGTCCACCTCTCCCGGCCCGTCCGATGCGAAGCAAGCGGCGCGAGACGCGCAGCGGACTCTCCGGATCTACATCGTCGAAAAGGGCGACAACCTGTCGACGATCTCGAATAAGTTCTACGGCAATGCAAATTCGTGGAAGCGCATCTTCGACGCGAATCGGGACCAGATCCACGATGCCGACCTGATCCAGCCGGGCTGGAAGCTCCGGATTCCCGAATGAGCCGGAAGGAGAACGACGTGTCCCGTCGAATCTCCCGCGTCCTCCCGGCGCTGGTTCTCGGCCTGCTCCTGCGCGAATAAGGGCAGGTCCGTCGGGGCGGGGCTTTTCCCGGCCCGGGCGGCCTCGAGGGCCGCCCTACGAACCTGAGCGACACAAGACTTCTTTACAGCAAGACTTCGTTACAGAAGGCTCGCCGACGTGTAACGCTAGGGAGAAGACCGCTCGATTTCCTCTTTCAGCGCCGACAGGATCTCGAGCTCGGCCTGATCCGTCGGGCGGCCGGCGGCGCGTTTCGAGCGGATCAAGTCCTCCACGGCGGCGACCGGGACACGAAGGGAACCGATCGTCATTTCGGCGGCGCCCGCGATGAGGTCGGAATACCCCTGCGACCCCGCCGCCGTCGCGAGGCAGCCGAAGTTTCCGGCTGTCGTCGCGAACTTGAACGGATCTCCCGAGGCGAGCGTCTCCGGGTCCGGCGGAACGGGGAGATCCTCCGGAGCGCCCCGAACGGTGGCGTGGAGCTCGCGGAGCGCCCGGGAGAGCGACTCGAGGTTCTTGCGGTCGCGCGCGTAGCAGACGTCGAGGTCGTCGGTCACGGTGGTCGAGCCCCAGAGACGTCCGGCGAAACCGCCTATGACGACGTACCGGACGCCGTGGCGCGCGAGGGTCTCGAGCACCCGGAGGGGATCGAAGGGGCCCGGTTTCACTCGAAGCTCGGGCGCGCCTTCTCCCGGTTGCGGGCCTCTGCGACCGCCAGGCGGGCGCGTTGCGCTGGCGAGAGGCGAAGGAGCTCGCGAATCGCGCCGCGATCGATCCCCTGGCCCCCTCGCGGAACCACCTCGAGGACGAACCCGCAGGCCTCCAGAAGGCGTTCCAGCGTCTCGAGTCGGGGGGATGTCTTTCCCTCCTCGATCCGCGAGATCGAAGCCTGGGTTACGCCGGCTCGGCGCCCGAGCTCCCGCTGGGTCAAGCTGGCCTTCCCGCGGGCGTATCCGAGCATCGAGGAGGCCTTCACTAGGAGGATTGTAGTCTAAAAGATATCGATTCGATATCAGTAAATATATCAGATCTGAATCTACAGAAATAGACAACTTCGCCCGATCCTCACTTCGCCAGATTGATCACCCGATCACCCGATCACCCGATCACCCGAACTCCCGCAAATAGAAAAAGGCGGGAGCCAGGGCCCCCGCCAGGAAATCTGGAAATCGGACTGTTCTTACGAACGGGGCAGCACCGGGACCGATCCGGTCGTCGTGCGTACCGTGGTGGTCTTCGTCACCGTGGGCGTCGAGAGCTCGCGGTCATAGATCGAAACGGTGTCGTTCCGTTTGCGGCGCATCGTGAGCGCCACGACGGCGATGAGCCCGAGAACGAGCGCGCCGCCCAGGACCCAGCCGGAGATGCCGGCCGGCTTCACTTCGGTTTCGGTCTTCTGCGTCGTCGTGTCGGCGGTTGCGGGGGCCGGTTCGGCTGCGGGGGGCGCCGCCGCGGGGGCGGGCTCCACGGCGCCGGAGGCGAGCCCGGACGGCGGAGTGCTGCTATTCGCATCGTTGGAGGA
>DATNMZ010000488.1:0-2770 GCA_035602095.1 Thermoanaerobaculia bacterium | reverse complement strand
CGGCTCGTTCCATTCGACGCCCGCCGAAGCCGCCCGGGCGCTCGAGCTGCTCGCCTCCGGAGCAGTCGATCCCCTTCCCCTGCTCTCCGGCACCGGAACGCTCTCGGACCTGCCGCGCTTCCTGGAGGCGCACCGGAAAGGCGAGGGGATCCGGTACGCCGTCCGGCCGCAGGCGGAGTGATCCGGTGCGGGCATCCATGAGAGCCGTGCGCGCCGCAGCCGATGGGAGCGTCGACGTCGTCGAAATGGGAATTCCGACAGCCGGGCCGGGCGAGGCGGTCATGCGACTGTCCGCGGCGGGCATCTGCGGTTCGGATCTCCTCCCCTGGTACGTGCGGAGAAAGGCGGGCACCGTGCTCGGACACGAGGTCGCCGGGCAGATCGTTTCCGTCGGCGAAGGCGTCGCGGACTTCGCCCCGGGTGACCGAATCGTCCCGCACCACCACGCGCCCTGCCTCGAGTGCGCGGCGTGCCGCGCGGGCCGCTTCGTGCATTGCCCGGTGTGGCGCGCGTCGCGCCTCGATCCCGGAGGCATGGCGGAATGGGTCCGGGTGCCGGCAGGAAATCTCTCGCGCGACACGCTCCGGATTCCCGAAGGCGTCTCCGACGAAGCGGCGTGCTGGACGGAGCCGCTCGCGACCGTGCTGAAGGCGTTCGCCCGCGGACGATTCTCCGCCGGGCAATCCGCCCTCGTGATCGGCCTCGGGTCCGCGGGGCAGCTGGCCGTCCGAGTCGCGGTGTTGCGCGGCGCATCCCGCATCGTGGCCGCCGATCGCATCGCCTCCCGGATGGCGATCTCCCGTGCGTCCGGAGCGCACGAAACGATCGACGTGTCGAGCGAGGGCCTCGCCGACGGCGCGCGGCGGGCGTCTCAGTCGCGCGGTTTCGATTTCGTGTTCGTCGGACCCGGGGAGCCCGGCGTGATCCGCGCCGCGGCGGAATCCGTGGCGGCGGGGGGCACTCTCCTCCTCTTCACCATGGCGGCGCCCGAGGAGACACTGACGCTCTCGCCGCACGACCTGTACTTCCAGGAGGTGAGCGTGATCCCGTCCTACTCGTGTGGACCCGACGACACGCGAGCGGCGCTCGACCTGATCGCGTCGCGCCGCATCGCCGTCGACGACCTCGTCACGCACCGGTTTCCAATCGAACAGGCGGCCGAGGCGTTTGCCCGCGCGCGGCGGCCCGAGGGATCCGTGAAGGTGCTCATTACCGGGACACGGGGGCCGGGAATCGGGAATCGGGAATCGGGAAACGAGTAGATCGCCAAAGCCGGGAAACGGGAAACGGGAAACGGGAAACGAACGGATCATTTGTGGCAAAGAAACGCCTCGACGTGCTTCTCGTTTCCCGTGGCCTCGCGCCGAGTCGGGAGAAGGCGCAGGCGATGATCCTGGCCGGGCTCGTCGCCGTCGACGGCCGGCGCGCCGACAAGGCGGGGACCGCGACCGCGGAGGACGCGCAGCTCGCGGTCGCCGGACCGGAGCACCCGTACGTCTCGCGCGGCGGTGTCAAGCTCGCGGCGGCGCTCGACGCGTTCGCGATCGACCCCGCGGGCCGGGTCTGCCTGGACGTCGGCGCTTCGACGGGCGGTTTCACGGACTGTCTTCTCCAGCGCGGCGCCGCGCGCGTCTATGCGATCGACGTCGGATACGGACAGCTCGACGCGAAGCTCCGCAACGACGCTCGCGTCGTCCTGCGGGAGAAAGTGAACGCCCGCGCGCTCTCCCGCGAGCACGTCCCGGAGCCCGCGGCCCTCGCCGCGCTCGATCTCTCGTTCATATCCGTGCGCCTGGTCCTGCCGGCGCTGCTCCCTCTTCTGTCGGTCGGTGCGCCCGCGATCGTGCTCGTGAAGCCGCAATTCGAGGCGGCGCGCGCCGAAGTCGGTAAGGGCGGCATCGTCCGGTCGGAGGCCGTTCGAGAGCGCGTGGTCCGCGAGATCGAGGACTTCTCGCGGAAGCTCGGCTTCACCATTCTGGGCGCGATCCCGTCGCCCATCCGGGGCGCGCGCGGCAACCAGGAGTTCCTCCTCGGCCTTCGCGCGCCGCAACCCGGCCGATGACTGCAAATGGAGCGCGGGCGGCGGACGGGAATGCGCTAAATTGTCTGGGATGAAGGGTTCCCGCATGCGCCGGCCCGGGCGGTTTCGCCGCGTCGGGCTCGTGGCCAAGGTCGCATCCGCCGAGGCGGTCGGGCTGGTCCGGTCGCTCGACCGGGCACTCTCCCGCCGCAATGTCCAGACGGTCTTCGACGAGGAGACCGCGGGGGCGCTCGGCCTCTCCTCCGGCGTGTCCCGCGACCGGATCGCGCGCCGAACCGATCTCGTCCTGGTCGCCGGGGGGGACGGGACGCTGCTTTCCGTCGCCCGCGGCGCGCCGACCTCGACTCCCGTCCTCGGGATCAACGTGGGTCTCGTCGGGTTTCTCGCCGGACTCTCCCAGGATGAAGCGTTGCGCCGCCTGGACGAGGTGCTCGCCGGAAAGTTCCGGGAAGATCCCCGCCGCCGGCTCGAGGTTATCGTCGCCGAGGGGCCTCACGCGGGCAAGTACCGCGCTTTGAACGACGCGGTTCTGAACAAGGAAGCGGTGGGACGCATCTCCGCGTTCTCGGTGTCGATCGGAGGACGGCCGATCGCGGTCTTCCGGGGGGATGGCGTCATCGTCGCCACTCCGACCGGATCGACGGCGTACAACCTGTCCGCCGGAGGGCCGATCCTCGACCCGTCCTTGAACGCCGTCGTCGTGACCCCGATCTGCCCCCACACCCTGAG